>NZ_AKZL01000032.1:0-53611 GCF_000282755.1 Shewanella sp. POL2 | reverse complement strand
TGCATTATGCAGGTTTTTTTATGCTTGCCGAACCTAGAACCTAGTCGTGATATTGCTCGGCGGCATACAAGGTGTTTTCTAAAAGACTGGCTATGGTCATTGGTCCCACACCGCCTGGTACAGGTGTGATAAAGCTAGCATTTTGCGCAGCAACATCATATTGTACGTCGCCCACTAAGGTGCCGTTTTCTAAGCGGTTAATACCCACATCGATAACGATAGCGCCGGGTTTGATCCATTCACCGGGGATAAAGCCAGGTTTACCCACGGCAACCACCACTAAATCGGCTTGGCGAATTTTTTGTTCGAGGTTTTTAGTAAAACGATGGCAAGTTGTGGTGGTGCAGCCTGCAAGCAGTAGCTCGAGTGTCATTGGTCGGCCGACAATGTTCGAGGCACCAACGACAACCGCATCTAAGCCATAGGTATCGACGCCAGTGGATTTAATGAGTGTCATAATGCCCATCGGCGTGCAAGAGCGTAATACGGGAATACGCTGTGCTAAACGGCCAACGTTATAGGGGTGGAAACCATCGACATCTTTATCGGGGCGAATGCGCTCGATCACTTTAGAGTCTTCGATATGGGCCGGTAATGGTAACTGCACTAATATCCCATCAATGTTAGGGTCATCGTTGAGTTGATCAATCAAGGCTAAGAGTTCAGCTTCGCTGCAGCTGGTATCGAGATCGTAGGAGCGAGAAATAAATCCCACTTCTTCACAGGCTTTACGTTTACTACCAACATAAACCTGAGAGGCGGGGTCTGCTCCCACGAGAATCACGGCTAAACCTGGTACGCGTTGTCCAGCCTCTTTACGGGCGGTAACTTTTTCGCGCAGTTGAGTGCGGATGGATTGAGCAATCGCCTTGCCGTCGATTATTTGGGCTGTCATGGGTGTAGGATATCCTTTATATTGGCGATGGTTAAAACGGTAGTTAACACAGAGATTGGCAATCGCGGCTATTTTAACAGGGCGTAGCGGGTGTGTCATGGCAAATGCCGTCGTGAAATGGATAAAAAAAAGCGTATTCGACTGATAATTCAGCATCTAGCATGAACGGTTAAAAAAATCGTTGACGGGTGCAAAGTGAGGGGCTAAGATGCGCTCCGTTCTCGAGCAGATGTGTTGATTTGCTTTGAAGACTTTTTTGGTGATTAGCACAGTACTGTAATAAATCCAGATTTTGGATGAGAGCAGAACAGAGGAAACCCTCTGAGTTAATGCCAAATATAGTAAGACCTTCGGTGATTAGCGCAGTCCGGTAGCGCATCTGGTTTGGGACCAGAGGGTCAGAGGTTCGAATCCTCTATCACCGACCACTTTAATTGTTATTTGCTCGCGTGTTTACATGAGCGAGTAGCATGGATAGCCAAATGCTATCCAACGCCGGTTAGGATGCAGAGTAATCTGTAGACCATGCGCCCGTAGCTCAGTTGGATAGAGCACCCGCCTTCTAAGCGGGTGGTCGCAGGTTCGAATCCTGCCGGGCGTACCAGTTTCAGTGGTGATTGTAGCTCAGTTGGTAGAGTCCCGGATTGTGATTCCGGTTGTCGTGGGTTCGAGCCCCATCAGTCACCCCATTTTTAGTACTTTGAGTACAAAATAAAAAAGCGACCTCTGGTCGCTTTTTTTATACCCTAGATTCGGCCGTTGAGGCTCGACTCTGCACAAAACGGTGGCTATAATGTCGCGTCTTGATAGATATCAACTAACAGCGACCTGTGCCAAAAGCCAGTAGTGGTGGGCATTGTAGTCAAATTTAATGATCAAGAAACGAATACCTGAATAGTTGAAGATTCGACTATTACAAAGGACGTTAGACAAATTTCGAGGTAAAACAATGCAAGTTTCTGTTGAAGCAACCCAAGGCCTAGAGCGTCGCCTGACCATTTCTGTTCCTGCTGAACAAATTGAAAAACTGGTTAAAGACAGTTTACAACGTGAAGCTAAGCGTGCTCGTATCCCAGGTTTCCGTCCTGGCAAAGTGCCTGTTACTGTAATCAACAAACGTTATGGCGCAGCTATTCGTCAAGACATCACTGGTGAAGTGATGCAACGTAACTTTATCGAAGCGATCATCGCTGAGAAATTAAACCCAGCAGGTGCACCAACTTTCGTTCCAGGTGCAACTGACGGTGAAAAATTCGAATTCGTAGCAACTTTCGAAATCTACCCAGAAGTTGAGCTGAAAGGTTTAGATGCAATTGAAGTAGAGCAACCAAAAGCCTCTGTAACCGATGCAGATGTAGACAGCATGATCGAAACTTTACGTAAGCAACACGCGACTTTCGCCGCTGTTGAGCGTGAAGCAGCTGACGGCGACAAAGTGAAAATGAACTTTGTGGGTTCAGTTGACGGTGTTGAATTCGAAGGTGGTAAAGCTGAAGATTTCGAACTGCAATTAGGTAGTAACCGTATGATCCCAGGTTTTGAAGCGGGTATCTTAGGTCACAAAGCCGGTGAAGAGTTCGTTATCGACGTGACTTTCCCTGAAGAATATCACGCTGAAAACTTAAAAGGTAAAGCAGCTAAGTTTGCTATCACCTTAACTGAAGTATTAGCGGCTAACTTACCTGAAGTAAACGATGAGTTTGCAGCATTATTCGGTATCAGCGAAGGTGGTTTAGAAGCCCTTAAAGCTGAAATCCGTAAGAACATGAACCGTGAGCTTGAGCAAGCGTTAAAAGCTAATGTGAAAGAGCAAGTGATCGCAGGTTTATTAGCTAACAACAACATCGAACTGCCAAAATCATTGATCGATGGCGAAGTTAACGTATTGCGTCAACAAGCGATGCAACGTTTCGGCGGTCAAACGGCGAACATGCCTGAACTGCCAGCTGAATTATTCACTGAGCAAGCAGCTCGTCGCGTGAAAATCGGTCTGTTATTAGGCGAAGTGATCAAAACTAACGAGCTGAAAGCGGAAGATGAGCGTGTACAAGGCTTAATCGCTTCTATGGCTTCTGCTTATGAAGATCCAAGTGAAGTGATTGCGTATTACAACAGCAATAAAGAGCTGATGCAAAACATGCGCAACGTTGCGCTTGAAGAGCAAGCTGTTGAAGCTCTGCTTAAAACAGCCAAAGTGACCGAAAAAGAAGTCGCTTTTGAAGAATTTATGAACAAGGCTACAGGTCGCGCATAAGCTAAGCTTGACTTGATTGGCAGTTCGCCATTTATAATGGCTCGTATGAGGCTCCTCATGCGAGCCATTTTTATTTAGGGAAATGAATAATGCATAATGCGTCAGACATACAAAGTGCTTTAGTGCCTATGGTGATCGAACAGACTGCTAAGGGTGAACGCTCATTCGACATTTATTCTCGTCTGTTAAAAGAGCGGATTATCTTTTTAGTGGGTCAAGTTGAAGAGCATATGGCGAATCTGATTGTGGCGCAGTTGCTATTCCTCGAATCAGAAAGCCCAGATAAAGATATCTTTTTATATATCAACTCACCCGGTGGATCAGTCACCGCGGGCATGGCGATTTACGATACCATGCAATTTATTAAGCCTAATGTGAGTACGGTGTGTATTGGTCAAGCGGCCAGTATGGGTGCGTTTTTATTAGCTGGCGGTGAAAAGGGCAAGCGTTTCTGCTTACCTAATTCTCGTGTGATGATCCACCAACCACTGGGTGGATTCCAAGGTCAGGCTTCTGATATCGCTATTCATGCCCAAGAAATCTTAGGCATCAAGCATAAACTGAACCTGATGCTGTCAGAGCATACGGGCCAGCCACTCGAAGTAATTGAGCGTGATACTGATCGTGATAACTTCATGAGCGCTACTCAAGCTGTGGAATATGGTTTAGTTGACGCAGTGATGACTAAACGCAGCTGATTTTTACTTTTGACTGGGCTATGCTCTGTAAAGCAACGCTGAGTTTAAAGTGAACAAGTTTAAGATAAGCAGTAGAGCAGACTGCAAATGAGGTAATTAATGGGCGACAACAAAAATAATGGTGACAGCGGTAAATTGCTGTACTGCTCTTTTTGCGGTAAGAGCCAGCATGAAGTCAGAAAACTGATTGCAGGCCCATCAGTATATGTATGCGACGAATGTGTCGAGTTATGTAATGACATTATTCGTGAAGAGATTAAAGAAATCTCCCCCAAGCGTGATAATGATAAATTACCCACGCCACATGAGTTGCGTGCACATTTAGATGATTATGTCATTGGGCAGGACAGAGCTAAAAAAGTCCTTTCTGTTGCGGTATACAATCACTATAAACGTCTGAGAAATTCATCCCCTAAAGATGGGGTGGAATTGGGCAAGAGTAACATTCTGCTGATTGGTCCAACGGGCAGCGGTAAAACACTGCTGGCCGAAACGCTCGCGCGCTCATTGAATGTCCCATTTACTATGGCAGACGCTACCACCTTAACTGAAGCCGGTTATGTGGGTGAAGACGTTGAAAACATCATTCAAAAGCTGCTGCAAAAGTGCGATTACGACGTTGAGAAAGCGCAGCGTGGTATCGTGTATATCGACGAAATCGACAAAATCAGCCGTAAATCGGATAACCCCTCGATTACCCGTGACGTATCGGGTGAAGGCGTGCAGCAAGCACTGCTGAAACTTATCGAAGGTACGGTTGCCGCGGTTCCGCCTCAAGGTGGACGTAAGCATCCACAGCAAGAGTTTTTACAGGTAGATACCTCTAAGATCCTCTTTATTTGTGGTGGTGCATTTGCGGGTCTTGAAAAGGTGATTGAACAACGTGCTCATGTTGGTTCGGGTATCGGTTTTGGTGCGCAAGTTAAAGGCGAAAAAGATAAAGCAACGATATCTGAAACCCTGTCTCAAGTTGAGCCAGGCGATTTAGTTAAATACGGCTTGATCCCCGAGTTTATCGGCCGTCTACCTGTCGTTGCTACACTAACTGAATTGGATGAAGATGCATTAGTGCAAATTCTGTCTGAGCCTAAAAATGCCTTAACTAAGCAGTACAACGCACTGTTTGAGATGGAAGGTGTCGAATTAGAGTTTCGCGAAGATGCACTTAAAGCGATTGCCCATAAAGCCATGTCACGTAAAACAGGTGCCCGTGGTTTACGCTCCATCGTAGAAGGTATCTTACTTGATACTATGTATGATATCCCATCGATAGAAGGTGTAGTGAAAGCGGTTGTCGATGAGTCAGTGGTTAATGGTGAGTCTGCACCGATTCTGATTTATGAGCGCAATGAAGCACAGGCGGCTTCTGGCGAACAATAATTGTACAGATAGCTAATAAACTGAAAATCAAGGAGTCCAATGGGCTCCTTTTTTCGTATTGACCATTGAAAGGGCCTAAACCGCCCCAATATACTCCTTAACAAATCCCTTTTATTTAAACGGAATCGAACTATGACCTTAGAGCGTGAAGCGCATATCGAACTCCCCGTGCTGCCACTGAGAGATGTGGTGGTCTATCCCCATATGGTAATTCCGTTGTTCGTTGGCCGAGAAAAATCGATTCGTTGTCTCGAAACGGCAATGGCCCAGGATAAGCAAATTATTTTAGTTGCTCAGCGTGATGCTGAGTTAGATGAGCCGACCAAGGACGATATCTTTGACGTTGGTACCGTGGCATCTATTCTGCAACTGCTGAAACTACCAGACGGTACAGTCAAGGTGCTGGTCGAAGGTGGTCGCCGCGCCCGTATTACGCGTTATACCCAAGAAGCAGATTTCTTTGTGGCTAAGGCTGAATATCTCGAATCTGAGCCTTTAGAAGACAAAGAAGAGGAAGTCTTGGTTCGTAGCGCGATTGGCCAATTTGAAGGCTATATCAAGCTCAACAAGAAGATCCCGCCAGAGGTTTTAACCTCGCTTTCAGGTATCGATGAAGCGGCACGCCTTGCAGACACGATGGCGGCTCACATGCCGCTTAAGCTTGAGGACAAACAATCTGTCCTTGAGATGACCAATATTGGCGAACGTCTTGAATATTTAATGGCGATGATGGAGTCGGAAATTGACCTGTTACAGGTTGAAAAACGCATCCGCACCCGCGTTAAAAAGCAGATGGAAAAGAGCCAACGTGAGTACTATCTGAACGAGCAAATGAAAGCCATCCAAAAAGAATTGGGTGACTTAGACGAAGGCCATGACGAATTTGAAGTCTTAAATCGTAAGATTGAAGAAGCCAATATGCCAAGCGATGCCAAAGAAAAGGCGGTCGCTGAACTGAACAAATTACGTATGATGTCGCCGATGTCTGCCGAAGCGACCGTGGTTCGTAGCTATGTGGATTGGATGACGTCTGTGCCTTGGAGTCAACGCTCTAAAATCAAACGTGATTTAGCGAAAGCCCAAGAGGTATTGGATACTGACCACTATGGTTTGGAAAAGGTCAAAGACCGTATTCTGGAATACTTGGCGGTGCAGAGCCGTGTGCGTCAACTGAAAGGGCCAATCCTGTGTTTAGTTGGACCACCAGGTGTGGGTAAAACCTCACTCGGTCAATCGATTGCCAAGGCGACGGGTCGTAAGTATGTGCGTGTTGCCTTAGGCGGCGTGCGTGATGAAGCGGAAATTCGCGGACATCGCCGCACCTACATTGGCTCTATGCCAGGTAAAATCATCCAAAAAATGGCCAAAGTGGGCGTGAAAAACCCCTTATTCCTGCTGGATGAAATCGACAAAATGAGTTCGGACATGCGTGGCGACCCAGCATCAGCACTATTAGAGGTGCTCGATCCTGAACAAAACGCGACTTTTAACGACCATTACCTCGAAGTCGACTACGACTTATCCGATGTAATGTTCGTGGCGACCTCGAATTCGATGAATATTCCGGGGCCACTTTTAGATCGTATGGAAGTGATCCGTCTGTCGGGTTATACCGAAGATGAAAAACTCAATATCGCTAAGCAGCATTTATTGACGAAACAAATCGAGCGTAACGGCCTTAAAGCGAATGAAATTCATATCGAAGACAGTGCGATAGTCGGCATCATCCGCTACTACACCCGTGAAGCGGGTGTGCGGGCGCTAGAACGTGAGTTGTCTAAGATTTGCCGTAAGGTCGTGAAAATGATCCTGCTGGATAAATCCATCAAGTCAGTTACAGTCACCGCGGATAATCTCAAGTCTTTCCTCGGTGTGCAGCGTTTTGACTATGGCAAGGCGGAATCGAACAACCAAATCGGTCAAGTCACAGGGTTGGCTTGGACTGAAGTGGGTGGTGATTTGCTCACCATTGAAGCGACTTCAGTGCCCGGCAAAGGCAAGTTGACTTACACAGGCTCACTTGGCGATGTGATGCAAGAGTCGATTCAAGCGGCGATGACAGTTGTTCGCGCCCGTGCGGAACAATTGGGTATCAATGGCGACTTTTATGAGAAGCGTGATATCCATGTGCACGTACCAGAAGGAGCAACGCCGAAGGATGGTCCATCCGCAGGTGCTGCAATGTGTACTGCGCTTGTTTCCAGCCTCACTGGAAACCCTGTGCGCGCCGATGTGGCCATGACGGGTGAAATTACCTTACGCGGTGAAGTGTTACCTATCGGTGGTTTAAAAGAAAAACTGCTGGCAGCACATCGCGGTGGCATTAAATTGGTGCTTATTCCAAAAGAAAATGAGCGCGATCTGGAAGAAATTCCTGCCAATGTCATTGCCGATTTAGAAATTCGCCCTGTGCGTTGGGTCGACGAAGTGTTAAAACTGGCGCTAGAAAGACCCGTTGAAGGCTTCGAAGTGGTTAAAAACTTGGCATAACGCAAGAAAATGCGCTATGACGTTAAAAAAAATGAAAAAAGGGGCTTAACAAAGCGCAGACCTGTGGTAGCCTAGGTCAGTGGAGAGCCAGCTGCTCCAAGCCCTTGGGGCAACTGGCTTTGAGCTGTATCTAGTTTTATTTCTTTGGTTTTCGAACTCAGCTTGAACTTTGAATTCAAGCTTGTTATAAAAGCCTCCGCAGACCGCTCTAGAGACGGATTTGGTTGCGGCGCAAAAAAATTCATTCAAGGGGATGACATGAACAAATCTGAACTAATCGAGAAAATCGCTTCTGGTGCTGACATTTCTAAAGCCGCTGCCGGCCGTGCACTGGATTCTTTTATCGCAGCTGTGACTGAAGGTTTGAAAGAAGGCGATAAAATTTCTCTTGTTGGTTTTGGTACTTTTGAAGTGCGTGAGCGCGCTGAACGCACTGGCCGCAACCCACAAACGGGTGAAGAAATCAAAATCGCAGCAGCAAAGATCCCAGCTTTTAAAGCGGGTAAAGCTCTGAAAGACGCTGTCAATTAATTTTTGATATCGCAGCCTTTGTAAGGCGTTCGTAATGATAAGCACTGTTTAAACAGTGCTTTTTACGAATTGAAAGTAATGGATTTTGAAGGTCAATTTCTACCATTACTCGGGGTTTTAGCACTTACCAGTGGTAGCGTCTGAATAATCCCTATTAATTACAGAAAGGCGCATCTCAAGCTGATGCGCCTTTTTATTTTGTTAATCGCAACGAGCGAGATATCTGATGTTAGAAAAGATCCGCGATGGTTCGCAAGGCGTGATTGCTAAAGGCATTCTCGTACTTGTGATTTTATCTTTTGCATTTGCAGGGGTGAGTAGCTATTTGGGCTCAACTTCCGATGTACCTGCCGCAGAAGTCAACGGTGACAAGATCACTAAAGCCGAGTTAGAACAAGCCTACCAGAGCGAACGCGCTCGTATGGAACAACAACTGGGCGAAATGTTTGCTGCCCTATCTGCGGACGAAAGATACCTAGAAAGCATTAAGCAGAGCGTTCTCGAGCGTCTAGTGGCAGACAAACTGATCGATCAAGCTGCCGCTGCGATGGGATTACGTGTTTCTGACGAACAAATTATTGCAGCGATTAAATCTGAACCCGCTTTCCAAACTGACGGTAAATTTGATAACGACCGTTATCAGGCTATTTTGCGTCAGTTAGGTTATCAGCCACAAACCTTTAGAAGCATGATGCGTGTCGATATGACTCGTCGTCAGTTAACAGCGGCGTTAGTGGGCACTGAATTTGTATTACCCGGTGAAGCTAAACAATTAGCTGAGCTGCAAGGCCAAACTCGCGACATTCGTTATTTAGTGGTGGACTCTGCGCCATACCTTGCCAATGCCTCTGTGACAGACGAGCAAGTAAAAAACTACTATGACGCCAACCAGGGCCAGTTTATGAGCCCAGAGAAGGTGAGTTTAGAATATGTTGAGTTAAACGCGGCTGATTTTGCCAAAGACAGCAAAGTGACCGAAGAAGAAGCTCAGGCTTACTACGATGAGCATAAGACGCAATATGTGTCTAACGAGAAACGTTTAGCCGCGCACATTCTGATTGCTCCAGGTAGCGATGAAGCCGCAGCGAAAGCCAAGGCTGAAGATTTAGCCAAGCAGTTAGATAACGGTGCTGATTTTGCTGAGTTAGCCAAAGCCAATTCTGAAGATACCTTAAGTGCAGAGCAGGGCGGTAAATTAGACTGGTTTGAGCCCGGTGTGATGGACCCCTCATTCGATGCTGCGCTTTTTGCTCTGCAAAAAGGTCAACACTCAGCAGTCGTCAAAACAGATTTTGGTTTCCACATCATCAAACTGTTAGACGTTCAGCCTGGTACCACAGTGCCCTTTGCCGACGTTAAAACTAAGATTATTGCTCAGTTACAAGAGAAAAAAGCGGTAGATCAATTCTATAGCTTGCAGAGCAAACTGGCTGATACCAGTTATGAAGTACCTGATACCTTAGCCGAAACCGCAAAAGTGGTGGGTGTTGAGATTAAGACAACGCCGCTATTTTCACGTGATGATGTGCCAGCGGCATTGAACAAGCCTGATGTAGTAAAAGCAGCATTTTCAGACTCAGTGATGCGCCAAGGGCTAAATAGTGAAGTGATTGAGCTTGAACCGAATCACGTAGTGGTTATTCGCATGAAAGAACATCACGATGCGGGCACTATGCCATTAGCCGAAGTGAAGGCCGACATCGCAGAGCGTTTAAAGCAAGATCAAGCGAACGCAGCAGCACGTGCTAAAGCAGAAGAGTTAATGGCGCAAGTGAAAGCGGGCGCTGCGGATGTGAGCTTAATCGCTAAGGCTAAATTGGGGCGTGGTGCACAGGATTTAGACGCGGCCATTGTGACAAAAACCTTCCAAATGCCAACGCCGAGTGCTGCACCTGTGGTTGATACTGTCGCTTTAGCAAATGGCTATGCTGTGATTGCACTGGACAAAGTGAACGCGGCTGAGTCTGTTAGTGATGAGTTAGTCAATGCACTAAAACAACGCCTGAATGCACAATACAGCGAAGCGGATTACCGCGGTCTGATCGAGTCACTGAAAGCGAATGCAAAAATTCATTACCCTGTAGAAGGTTAATGGTGATAAGGGATAACTCAGTCTATCCCTTATGTTCGCAAAGCAAATATAAAGTGTTTTGCTAATCAAATAGAAAAGGCCAAGTGTTTACTTGGCCTTTTTGTTTGTCTTGAACCGCGTTATCAAATGTTCTGGGCGCTATATTAGCCGCTTAATCATCCACGCCAATCATCACGCTGCTGGCTTTAATGAGTGCGTAAGCCGAATCACCCACCTTCAAGTTTAAACGCTCACAGGAGGCTTTCGTCACGACGGAGGTTAACACTACGCCCGGTGCCAGTTCGATAGTGACTTCGTTGTTTACAGAGCCAATTTCGATAGCGGTAATAGTGCCATTTAGGGTATTCCGTGCACTGATCTTCATTCTTTATCCTTATTTAGTGTTGAATGGTCATGCTAGTTTAGCCTATCGTACGGCATTTGAGGCAAATAAAAACGCCACCCGAGGGTGGCGTTTAAAAGCAAGCTGTAATCGTGACGATTACAGCTCGATCACATCGAACTCAACGTACGGATTCACATCAGCGTCGTAGTCGATGCCTTCAATACCAAAGCCGAAAAGTTTAATAAACTCGGCTTTATATTCTTGATAATCGGTCAGCTCTGATAGATTTTCAGTGGTCACTTGTGGCCACAGATCACGGCAATGCTGCTGGATATCTTCGCGCAGTTCCCAATCGTCTAAACGCAGACGGTTGTCGCTGTCGGTCTCAGGTTTTGCACCATCGGCACGGAACAGACGCTCACTGAACATTCGATAGATTTGCTCCATACAGCCTTCGTGCAGGCCTTCTTGGCGCATCTTCTTAAACACCATTGCAATATACAGTGGCATCACTGGGATGGCTGAGCTGGCTTGAGTGACAACGCTTTTGAGCACGGCAACGTTGGCGCTACCGCCTGTCACTGAGAGCTTATCGTTTAAGGCTTTTGCAGCACGGTCTAAATCCATTTTGGCTTTACCTAATGCGCCATGCCAGTAGATTGGCCAAGTTAACTCTGTACCGATATAGCTATAGGCAACGGTCTTGCAGTTGTCGCTCAATACGCCAGCCTCGGCGAGCGCGTTAATCCACAATTCCCAATCTTGGCCGCCCATCACTGTTACTGTATCGGCAATTTCTTGCTCTGTTGCGGGCTCAACTGTCGCTTCAATAATGCAGTCTTTATTTGTATCAACGGCTGTTGCAGTGTAAGTCTCACCAATTGGTTTGAGCGCTGAGCGCACCAGCTCACCAGAGTCAGGCAGTTTGCGCACAGGTGATGCTAATGAATACACCACCATATCCACTTGACCTAAATCTTGCTTGATTAGCTCAATGACTTTTTGTTTAGCTTCATGGCTAAAGGCATCGCAGTTGATGCTCTTAGAGTACAAACCTTCAGCTTTGGCAAACTTGTCGAAAGCGGCAGAGTTGTACCAGCCAGCAGTACCTGGCTTAGCTTCTGTACCTGGTTTTTCGAAGAACACACCAATAGTTGCTGCATCGCTACCAAAGGCGGCGGCAATGCGTGAAGACAGGCCATAACCACTTGATGAACCAACAACGAGGACTTTTTTAGGCCCGTTGGCGATTTTGCCCTTCGCTTTGGTTAAGGCAATTTGTTCTTGAACGTTAGCTTCGCAACCAACGGGATGAGTAGTGGTACAAATGAATCCACGAATTTTGGGTTTGATAATCATGTTTAAGCTTCTTCTATCAAAATGACCAATAGGATAAATACTTCGGCGATTAAATGGCATCTATTTTTAGCCAATTTGCCTGAATATTTAAGTGGTTGGAGCAGTTTAACGCTTATGAACAAACAGGCTCTGCTCCTGAATAAGCCTTTGGGTATATTCGTGCTGCGGTGAATTAAATATCTGTTCTGTGGGAGCTTTCTCAACCATAACGCCTTTATGAAGAACCATAATTTTATCGCTAACATGGCGAATAATATTGAGGTTATGGGACACAAAAATATATGACAATCCTAAGTCTTTTTGCAATTTCAGTAGCAAATTGAGGATTTGCGAGCGTACGGACAGATCTAAAGCGGTTAACGCTTCATCGGCGATAATGATTTTGGGGTTGAGCATTAGCGCCCGCGCCACGGCAACCCGCTGTTTTTGGCCTTCAGAAATCATATGCGGATAAAAGTCAGAATGTTCAGGTAATAAACCGACTTTCCTTAATGTCTCAATTACTTGAGAATTACGCTCTTTGGCAGATAGCTGAGTGTTAAAGCGCAATGGTTCATCGAGTAACTGACCAATGGTGAGCCTTGGGTTGAGCGAGGTATTAGGATCTTGAAAAATCATCCGAATAAGGCGGCAGCGTTGTTTGATATTGCGACTGTCTAAAGCTTCGCCTTCGAAGTAAATTTCACCGCCGCTGCGCGGTTCTGCGCCCACTAAAATACGCGCTAACGTACTCTTGCCTGAACCTGCCTCACCCACAATAGCTAAGGTTTCGCCGCGGTTTAATTCAAAGGAAACCGGGGCTAAGGCATCGTTATATTGGCGGGTAAAGCCTTTATAACCAGTATCATACCTTTTAAAGAGATCGTTAACTTTAAGCAGTGGAGTCGTCATTTGTCGTTTCACCGTGGTAAGGGAAATGGCAGGCAAAGTAGCGGTCTCTTGAATGACTCAAACTTGGCTGATTAACACATTTCTTTTGCGCCTCAGGACATCTTGGCCCTAAGCGACAACCAATGGGGAGATGTTGGAGTGCTGGCGCCGAGCCTGGCAGTGTTGGCATAATGGCCTTGTGCGCCTCTATCCCCGAATAATCCGGCATATTATCCAAGAGTGCCTTAGTGTAAGGATGATAGGGCTGATTAATCAATTCATCCGTCGGTCCTGACTCCATCACTTGGCCGCAATAGAGTACCGATAGGTGATCGCACCATTGTGCCAGCGTCTCAAGCTCATGACTGATGATTAAAATTGACACATTTTGCAGTTGGTTAAGCTGTGATAGTAGGCGAAATATCTGAGCCTGAGTACTCAGCTCCATCGAGTTTGTCGGCTCATCTGCAATTAATAATCTAGGCTGGTTGGCAATTGCCATGGCGATCATCACTTTTTGGCATTCGCCTTCGGATAATTCCCATGCATAGCTGGACATGACTTTTTGGGGATTTTTAATGCCAACTTTGTGTAGCCATTTCTGCGCCGTGAGTTTGGCATGTTTATGCTTTTGCCAAAAATAAGCTTTAGGATTCTTAGGCATGGCCTGCATCAGCTGGCTACCCACGGTTTGCGAAGGATCAAGGCTACCTGATGGGTCTTGGAAGATCATCGCCATATCTGAGCCCATCAGATTACGGCGCTCCTTCGAGGTCATGGCCATCAGATTATTACCATCCCACATCATGCGGTCGGCAGTAATGGTCCAGTTGGGGCCAGGGATCCCTAGAATGGCTCTGGCGAGTAGACTTCGGCCCGAGCCGGATTCACCCACTAGGCCGTGGATTTCACCCGCATTCAAGGTCAAGCTTACTTTCTCAAGAGCCCGCACTTTGCCGTGGGGCGTGTCGAGTTCAATAGTCAGGTTTCTAACGTCGAGTAATGGCATAGGTTAGTTTCTGATGGGCGCAAGCGCCGATCTCAAGCCATCGCCTACCAAGTTTATGGCAAGCACACTAAAGAGAATCGCCAGTCCTGGAATAGTTACAGTCCAAGGTGCGGTCAATAAATTATCCATGCCTTGCGCCACCATAGCGCCCCATTCTGGGCTAGGGGCTTGAGCACCAAGACTTAAAAAGCCGAGGGCAGCAATATCTAAAATCGCGGCAGAAATGGCTAAGGTCGTTTGAATAATCACCACTTCCCAGACGTTTGGCATGATTACATACCAAAAAATCTGCATTGAATTGGCTCCATCCAAACGGGCAGCGGTAACATATTCTTTTTGTAATTCTTCATGGACCGATTGATGAATAGAGCGGACAAACTGCGGCGTTAAGGCAATGCCTACGGCCCAAAACACGTTTTCAAGTCCCGGCCCCATAACGGCAACCACTAAAATCGCCATCAGAAGCGAAGGGATTGACAGCAATGCATCGAGCAAATGGCCCAAAATACTAGACTTTAATCCACGCATCATGCCGGAAAGTGAGCCGATGATAAATCCAGTAAACAGAGCTGTACCGACAATCATTAATGCCATGCCAAAGGTTAAATGCGCGCCATGTAGCAAGCGGCTAAAAATATCCCGGCCAAGATCGTCGGTGCCTAAAAAATGCGCCACAGTGCCGGAAGGATCCCAAGAGGGAGGTAACAATAGGGCGCGTGGATCTTGAGCCTCTGGTGCGAAAGGCGCAATCATTGGGCCAAAGAGGGTGAGCAGCAGCAGAAAAATAATGGTCCACAATCCCGCTAAGGCAAAAGGGTTTGCCGAAAAATTTTGCCAGACCCGCATCATTGGGGAAGCAATTTGATCTTCCTGATAAATTTTAACTGGAGGCATAAAGATCTTTTCTGCTTAATGGATTGAAGACGGTATGTAGCACTTCAATCAAAATACTTAAAAAGATGATCAGCAAGGCGACAGCCAATATTCCACCTTGAATAACCGTGTAATCCCGCTGATAAATTCCTGATACTAACCAAGAGCCTACACCTGGCCATGAAAATATCACTTCAACAACAATAGCATAGCTAGCAAAGGCACCTAGCATTAAACCTAAGTGCTTTAATACAGGGATAAGCGCGTTGGGTAAGGCATGACGTAAAATAATGGTATTGGTGTGCATACCTCTGGCTTCGGCTGCGCGGATAAAGGTTTGGTTCATCACATTCATCATTGCAGAACGTGTGCTACGTACTACCACAGTAAAAGGCAGCACTGCGAGCGTTGTCGCTGGCAGAATAATGTGTAGCAGTGCATCCTTAAACGCCGATATGCGATACTCCGAATCAGAAAGTAGGATATCGACCAGCATAAAACCAGTGACGGGTTTTATCTCATATAAAAGATTGAGTTGCCCCGATATTGGCAACCAACCGAGATCGACACCAAACCAAAGCGATAAATACAGTCCCAACCAAAAGACTGGAACAGAGTAACCCGTAAGAGTAATAGCCATAATGGTATTTTGGGTGAGTTTATGCTGACTTTGTGAAGCCAAAACGCCCAAAGGTACGCCTAAACCAATGGCGATTACCGCGGCCATGACGGCGAGCTCGAAGGAGGCTGGGAGTACGGTACTTAACTCCTCTGCAACGCTTTGATGGGAAGTCACTGAAACCCCTAAGTTACCACTCAGCCTTTGCTGTAAATAAGCAATAAACTGCAACGCCTTGTTGCTATCTAACTTATAGTCTTGTTCGATTTGGCTAAGCTGAGCTGCAGATGGTGAATGTATTCCTGTGAGGGCAAAGGTGCGTTCAATCGGGAACAAACCTGTTGCATAAAATAGGACACCAATCATGACGAGTGAAGTCGCTAGGAATAAATTGAGGCGCCGTAACAGGTATCTTAACATCAGTTAGTCTCCTGTGTGGTTTGGCTGGTTTTTGTAAAGGAAATGCCGCCAAAAGGCGTGAGTTGCATATTATGTACATTATTACGCGTTAAAGCGACCCGTTTGGCATGAGCCAAACTCAGCATTGGTACTTGCTCGGCGATGAATGCTTCGGCTTCTTGATAAATTTGCTTGCGCTCTGCTTGTGTTGAGACTTCTCTTGCTCTGTCTAGAATGGCATCAAACTGTTTATTGCACCAGCGAGAGCGGTTGTTGTTTGATTGCATTGACGCGCAGCTAAGCAGTGGCGTGAAAAAGTTATCGGGATCACTGTTATCGGCGTTCCAGCCGATGAGCACTGAATCGTATTCATCTCGACTTAATCTTTGGGTAAAAACACTCCAGTCGTAACTGATTATGTTGACTTTAACACCGATATTGGCCAAATCAGATTGAATTAACTCAGCTGTTTTCAGTGCATTAGGATTATAAGCTCTCGCAACAGGCATTGCCCAAATATCGATGCTGAGATTGTTAATACCTGCCTCTTTTAGCAGGTCTCTGGCTTTTTGGGGATTATAATCGAGTAGCTTCTTATTGCTGTCGTAGGCCCAAGAGGCTGGTGGAAGTACGCCTATCGCCTCTATTGCGGTGTTTTGATACACAGCACGTAAGATATTTTGTTTATCCACCGCATGGGCGAGCGCGCGGCGAACTCGAACATCATTTAATGGCGCTTTTTGAGTGTTAAATGCCCAAAATGCTACGTTAAGGCCGGGTTGTGATTCGATATTGAGCTGTTCATGTTGCTTAATAACGGGAAGTTCCCCTGCTTTGGGCAGGGCTGAAACACTGCAGTCACCCGCGATTAACTTTGCTAATCTCACGGTGCTTTTTGGGGTGATATCATAGACCAACATCTCGACATTGGCGGGTTCTCCCCAAAAATCTGGATTACGGCGATAGCGAATATATTCGTTTTTGGCGTAATGCACTAAAGTAAAAGGCCCTGTACCAATGGCAAAATGGTCAACATTTTCCGGGTGACCTAGTGCAAGTTGTTGTTCGGCGTACTCACTGGAGAGAATAACGGCAAAGTCAGTCGCTAAATTCGATAAAAATGAAGCATCCTTACGGGCTAAGCGAAAGATGACTTCATAGTCATTGATTTTTTCAACACTTTTAACTTGTTCAGAAAAACCAATACTTTGAAAAAAGGGATAACCAGTGCGTGACACACCATGGTAAGGGTGATGCTTATCGATAATTCGATTGAAGGAAAACAGTACGTCGTCGGCGTTAAATGAGCGACTTGGCGTAAAACGGGAAGAATGCTGAAACTTAACATCCTCCCTGAGCGTAAAACGATAACTAAGACCATCATCACTTTCAGCCCAACTGGTTGCCAAGGCCGGAACCAACTGACCAGAGAGCGCGTCATAGTCTACTAATCGGCTATAAATCAGGTGTGAAGTGGCGTCGATCGTAGTGCCTGAGGTCACCAACTGCGGATTAAAAGACTCGGGATTCCCTTCGGAACAATAGACCAAACCAGAAGGAAGCCGTTGGGGGCCACATGCAACCAACAACCCACTCATGCAGAATACCGCAGTTGCTAGGCACAGGCGTCTAATTAGCACACTCATTTATAAATCATTATTTTATCGACTATGAACGACTATTTTAGCAGTGCATCTCGCCCATGGGCAATCAGCTTATGCTTTATCGAGCAAATTGTATTTTTTCAGAATGCCGCGTAGCTGATGATAACTTAACCCCAAGATTTCAGCGGTCTTCTTTTGATTATATTGGCTCGCCGATAAGGCTTGCTGAATAAGCTCCATCTCATAACGCTCGGTTTGTTCTTTAAAGTCTAATGGAAAACTAAAGTCATTTAACGGCGCTTCACTAGGTGCAATGACATCAATATCGGTTTTTGCCGTAACGGTGGGAGGGCTTATGATGGTTGAGTGCGGTGTGGGCACCACCTGACGCTCAAGAGTGCGCACCCGAGTTGTCGGCCGGTACGGGGAGGCGAAAGGGTCGAGAATAATGTGCTCGATGGGACGATTTTCACCGCAATTACGGTAAACACTTCGCTCAACGACGTTTTTAAGTTCACGAATATTACCGGGCCAGTCATGACTCATGAGCTGCTCGATGGCATTTGCACTAAAGCCACTAAAGAGTTCGAGCTTGAGTTGCCGAGCCATTCCCACAGCAAAGTATTCGGCTAATGTCATGATATCTTCTGGACGACAACGTAGTGGCGGCAGGGTGATCACATCGAAGGCTAAACGATCGAGTAAGTCGGCCCGAAATTCACCGGCCTCGGCCAGTGAGGGTAAATCTTCGTTGGCGGCGCAGATAAGGCGCACATCTGCTTGAATGGTTTTACTGCCACCGACACGTTCAAATTCACCGTACTCGATAACACGCAGTAGTTTTTCTTGAATCAATCCAGAGGTATTGGCTAACTCGTCAAGAAACAGTGTTCCACCATCAGCCCGTTCAAAACGGCCTTCGTGTTTACCTTTGGCACCAGTAAAGGCCCCAGATTCGTGGCCAAACAATTCACTTTCAAGCAAGTTTTCGCTCAAAGATGAACAATTTAGCTTAATAAAATTTTGATCCCAGCGCTTAGACAGATAATGTAGGCGTTCGGCAATCAGCTCTTTACCTGTGCCTCGTTCACCAATGATCAGTACAGGCTTTGATAACGGAGCGATTTGTGAGACGTGCTCTAATACTTCAAGTAGGGCGTTTGATTGACCGATTAGATTGTCTTGCTGAAATTTATTATCCACGATATTTTTTAGTCTTTAACGCTAAATTTTGGTGAAAATCATAATAAGTGGCTTGCGCTGTAAAATAAAGGAAAAGTTAAGATTTTGTTTATCTAATTGAATTTAAATAATAAATAAAAGTTGGCACAGTTAGTGTATTACCTTAAGCGAGACCAACATCAATTTGAGGATAGCATTATGGGTATTTTCTCTCGTTTCGCCGATATCATTA
Organism: Shewanella sp. POL2; assembly: GCF_000282755.1. Classification (NCBI taxonomy): domain Bacteria; kingdom Pseudomonadati; phylum Pseudomonadota; class Gammaproteobacteria; order Alteromonadales; family Shewanellaceae; genus Shewanella; species Shewanella sp. POL2. The sequence goes on along the minus strand of NZ_AKZL01000032.1, from coordinate 34,799 downwards.
ACTCTAATATCAGCGCATTACTCGACAAAGCCGAAGACCCTGAAAAAATGGTTCGCCTGATCATCCAAGAAATGGAAGATACACTGGTAGAAGTGCGTTCAACCTCAGCTAAGGTATTGGCTGAAAAGAAAGAATTGCATCGCCGTATCAGCCGAGTCGAGGAGCAAGTTCAGGATTGGCAGGATAAAGCGGAACTGGCACTTTCAAAGGACCGCGAAGATTTAGCCAAAGCAGCTTTAGTTGAAAAACAAAAAGCGGCGGGTTTAGTGGATACTTTAAACCAAGAGTTGGCAGTGCTGGATGAGCATATCGCTCGTTTAAAAGACGAAGTGAGCCTGCTGCAGGAAAAACTGTTAGATGCAAAAGCGCGCCAAAAGACCATTATTTTGCGCACTCAAACTGCGTCATCACGTTTAGAAGTGAAAAAGCAGTTAGACTCAAGCAAAATTGATAATGCCATGCTTAAGTTTGAGCAATATGAGCGCCGTGTTGAAGGATTAGAAGCGCAGGTTGAATCCTACGATCTTGGCAGCAAAAAAACCTTAGCTGATGAGTTTGCGGCATTAGAAGCTGAAGATTCAGTCAATGCTGAGTTGGAAGCGCTCAAGGCAAAAGTGAAAGGCAAAGCTCCCACAAAGTCAAAAGAATAACATTTTAGAGGTGAGTTATGGATATGGACATACTAATGGCTCCGATTATCATCTTTATGATAGTGGTGGCGCCTATATGGTTAGTTCTTCATTATCGCAGTAAGCGACAAGTGAGCCAGGGACTCACTGAGGAAGAGTTTTCACAGCTGAATGACTTGATTGCGAAAGCCGATAAAATGGCTGCGCGTATCGAAACCTTAGAGGCGATTCTCGATTCTGAATCGCCTGAATGGAGGGGAAAACATGAGAGGATCTAATGGTCGAACTTTGTACCGTATTCCCCAGTCAGGTAAAATCGCCGGAGTGTGTGCAGGGATTGCTGAGTACTTTGCGATTGAAACTTGGTTAGTACGCGTACTTGCTGTTTCTATCTTTCTATTAGGTGGTTCGGGTGTTGTCTTTATCATCTATGTGGCGTTATGGGTGATACTCGATATCAAACCTCAAAATAGCTCTGTTAGGGATGACATTGAAGTGAAGAAGAAACCTTGGCAGTCGGGAGAGCCAGCTAAACAGGCGCTAAGCGATGTGAGTCGTCAGTTTAGGAGCCTAGAGGTGAGATTGCAAAACCTTGAGCGCCATGTGACGTCTGACAATTTTGATTTAAAAAGACAAATCAATAGCTTGTAATCCCTCTAAAGGGCGGCCATGTCCGCCCTTGTTGTTTAATCTTTGGTTGATTCCAGTGTTATCTCCCGTCGATTCCAGTATATAGTTATCTCATTCAACATTTAGGGAAATCCTTATGGGAATGCTTGATGTATCGCTCCACAAAATCACGCAAAAGAGCCAATCCCTCCTCCATCGAACGGCCGATAGGCATTTGCGACTTGCAGTAACAGGGTTATCGGGAGCGGGCAAAACGGCCTTTATTACAGGGTTAGTCAATCAATTACTTAATAGCGGCGCTGCATCATCTGCATCGCATTCTCGCCAACATGGTTTGCCTCTTTGGCAGGTGAGCCGTGAACAACGTTTGCTTGGGGTTAAGCGAGCGATGCAGCCGGATCTTGAAATCGCGAGTTTTGATTATCAGGGCGCTATGTTAGCGCTGACTTCGAATCCTCCTACTTGGCCTGAATCGACTCGCACCATTTCAGAGTTGCGTTTAGCTATTAAATATCGGCCGCAAAAGGGATTACTCGCCAAGTTTGCCGATACCGCAACGCTGTATCTAGATATTGTTGATTACCCCGGTGAGTGGCTTTTAGATTTACCTATGCTGCGCCAAAACTATATTGAGTGGTGTACTGCCCAGCAGCAACGGCTTGCGGTTTTAAAGAGTTCACCGTTATACGCTGGATTTGAAACGTCGTTAAATGCACTCAATTTAGCGGCGATGGCCGACGAATCGGAACTGAAACGGCTTGCCGATCAATATCAGCAGCTATTACAGGATTTAGTGCATGTGCAGGGGTATTACCAAGCGCAACCGGGGCGAATGTTATTACCCGGTGAGTGGCAAGGTGCGCCGCTGCTGGCGTTTTTTCCGCTGTTATCTGTGACTGATGCTCAGTGGAGCAACCTTAAACAAAGTGAGAAGCACAGTGCTTTTCATGTGCTGGAAAAGCGCTATCAAGAGTATGTCGCTAAGGTTGTTAAACCTTTTTATAAACAACATTTCGCAGGGTTTGATCGTCAGGTGGTGCTCGTTGATTGCTTCAGTGCGTTAAATCGTGGCAAATCACAATTTGAAGATATGGGCGCGGCGCTAAATGCCATTATGGAGAGTTTTCAATACGGACAATCCAGTTATTTACGCCGGCTTTTTGCGCCGCGGATTGACCGTTTGCTCTTTGCCGCCAGTAAGGTTGACCATGTCACGCGGGATCAACAAAGTCATGTGTTGTCGCTGTTAACGGATATGCTCAAGCACAGTCAGCACTTTGCTAGTTTTGATGGTTGTAAAGTCGAAACCATGGCCATTAGTGCAATTAAGGCTACGCGCCACGGTATGGTGACCACTCAAGATGGGGATGTGGAAGTCGTGCAGGGCACAGGATTGAATGGCCAAGCCCTGACACTGTTTCCCGGCGAAGTGCCCACTCGCTTACCTGAGTCCACTTTTTGGCGTGAGCAAGGCTTTAACTTTTTCGATTTTGCACCGCCGGATAACCGTAATCTTGATCCATCTTCGGTGCATTTTGACCATATCCGTCTTGATCACCTTCTGCAGTATCTTGTAGGGGATAAACTGGAATGAGAAAAGACCCGTTACCACATTCAACTGAGTCGCAAATAAATGAGTCGGAGCAGTCTGTCGCTCCGATTACAACTCAAGCGCTTAAAAAGCAGCAAGTATTTGATGCTGAAAAGGTCAAACTACAGTCTGTAACAGATGAGTTAAAAAGTGCGCAAATGTTTGCGCCACAAACCCCGATAAAGGCGATTGATGACGTTGTTGAAGAGACGCTAGCGGCCCAACCGCAGGTGTTAGATGTGACATCGATACGCCCTAAATTACATCAATCTCGCCGCTGGTCTTGGTTGGCACGCTTATCACTAATGGCATTAATACTACTCACGCTAGTGCAAACAGGCCTTGGTTTGCGGGATGCTTGGGTTGCCAGTCCTTGGCTATTTAGTTTTTATGGTGTGGTGCTTGGTTTAGTCGGGAGCTGGGCTATAGTCTGTGCCGTTAGCGAGTATCAAAAATTAAAACGCTTAAAACAGGTTGCCGATACCCAGGATACAGGTGCAAGGCTTGCCCTGAGTATGCAAATGGGGGAGGCCGATAGCTTTATCGATAATATTGTACGGCATTATCCCGATAGCCAAGGATTACAACGGCTGCGTCACTCGTTAAAAGATGAGCATAACGATGCCGAAAAAGTGCTGTTATTTGAGGACTTAGTCCTAACGGAGCGAGATGAACTCGCCAAAAAAGTCGTGCGTCGATATGCGGCTGAATCAGCAGTGTTATTGGCTGCTAGCCCGCTTGCGGCATTGGATATGGCGATCATTCTTTGGCGTAATCAGCGAATGCTGCGTGATGTCGCTGCCTGTTATGGGATAGAGTTAGGCTATTGGAGCCGGATTAAACTCATTCGCAGCATAGTGATTAACATTATTTATGCGGGCACCAGTGAGTTAGTCACGGACTTAGGAACTCAATTGCTGTCGGTCGAGATGACCGGTAAATTATCCGCGCGGCTTGCCCAAGGATTAGGGGGCGGTTTGTTAACGGCGCGCTTAGGATATCAGGCCATGGCACTGTGTCGGCCTATCGGTTTTAGGGAAGAGCAGCGCCCCAAATTATCGAAAGTTCATCAAGAGTTGTTGATTGAGCTTAAGCAGTTTGCTGGTAAGTTATTGACCAAAGATGGGCGTGATGCGCTTAAGAGCCAATTAGAGGCTGCTGAGCTAAAAAACAGCTCAACGGCAAAAGACAAATAACATAGCCGAATGCACAAAACCGCGAGTGCACTTTAGGCTAAATGCTAATGCGCTAATGACTCTGTCATTAGCGCATTTTTTATCGCCGATGTTCTGCCCCAAACGCCTGAATGTAACAACTTAGTTACAGTGCATCTGTTGCTATTTTCACCGTTGCACTGGTTTCAACTGTTCAGCAGGGTATGTTAGTGCTTATTCGATAGGGCTAATGTTTTATTAACTTATCTATATGGACTAAAAACACAAGCAAATCATCATTCCTCGAACAATCAATCAAGAATCGAATGATGTAATGGCATAACAAGGAGTAAGCAATGCAAGATGAATCGAGCAAGATGTGGAAAGCGGCGACCCAAGCCATTCATGCAGGACATGAGCGAGAGGCCTTCGGTTCGTTAGTCACACCACTTTATCAAACTGCAACTTTTGTATTTGAATCGGCGCAGCAAGGTGGCGAGCGTTTTGCGGGTAACGAGCCCGGTTATATTTATACCCGTCTTGGTAATCCAACTGTGGCCGAACTTGAGCGTAAAATGGCGATTTTAGAAGGGGCTGAAGCGGCGGCGGCAACGGCGTCAGGTATGGGGGCGGTGTCGGCGGCGCTGCTCGCTAATTTGCAGATGGGCGATCATTTAGTGGCTTCTAATGCGGTATATGGTTGCACTTTTGCACTTATGACCAGCCAATTTGCCCGTTTTGGCATCGAAGTCACCTTAGTCGACTTTACCGATTTAGCGGCAATTGAGCGGGCAATCAAACCGAACACTAGGGTGATTTTTTGTGAAACACCGGTCAATCCTCATCTGCAGGTGTTTGATCTTAGAGCTATCGCCGATATTGCGAAGCGGCATCAATTAGTTAGCATTGTCGATAATACTTTTATGACGCCGCTACTGCAGCAACCGATTGCACTAGGCATTGATTTAGTGGTTCACAGCGCGACTAAATACTTAAATGGTCACGGTGATGTGATTGCGGGCATCGTCTGTGGCAGCGAAGAGCAACTTCACAGAGTGAAGTATGAAATCCTAAAGGATATTGGTGCAGTGATCTCACCCCATGATGCTTGGCTTATCCTACGAGGCCTTAAAACCCTCGATGTGCGCTTACAGCGCCATTGCGAGAGTGCCCAGCGGGTTGCTGAGTTTTTAGAGCAACACCCTGCGGTGACGCGAGTGTACTATCCAGGGCTTAAATCCCATTCGGGTCATCAATTTATTGGTCAGCAGATGCAGCGAGCAGGAGGGGTGATCGCCTTTGAATTAGCTGCGGATTTTACTCAGGCTATGGCGTTTGTTGGCAAGCTTAAACTATTTTCAATTGCGGTTAGTTTGGGCGATGCGGAATCCCTTATTCAGCATCCGGCTTCAATGACCCACTCTCCTTATTCCCCAGAAGCGCGGGCAGCTGCGGGCATTGGGGATAATCTGCTGAGAATTTCTGTCGGTTTGGAGGATTGTGACGATATTATTACTGATTTAAGTCAGGCATTAGCAACGATTGTTTAGCTGGTTATGGATAATTTTTATAACAAGGATGCATTAACCGCATCCTTTTTCTTCATTGTTATCTGTAAATTCATTGCTCTAAAGTTACACATTTAAGCCAGAGGTAATATTTGTACTTTGGCGTTTGGAAATTCATAAAAGCTTCGTCTATGTTTGATTGGAGGCCACGGAAGTTGGACGAAAGGCCGAATATCAAGGAGAGAGAGGAAGCATTATGAAACTAAAACCTAGTTTACCTGCGATGGTATCTGCTATTGCATTTTCTGCCCTGTTAACCTTGCCAGTAATGGCAGCTGATCCGGTAAAAGAAGCGAGTAAGGTGCAAAACCAAGCGAAAACTGAGGCCAAAAATATGGCAAACGATGCTAAACAAGCATTGCCAGACGCGGCTCAAGTCAACATCAATACCGCTTCAACTGAACAATTACAACTGCTAAAGGGGATTGGTGCCGCTAAAGCGCAGGCCATCGTTGATTATCGCACTCAAAATGGGCAATTTAAGACTATTGATGAGTTAGCAAATGTCTCAGGGATCGGTGCTAAGCTGATTGAGCAAAATCGTCATATGATTAAGCTGTAACGCCTTGGCATTGTCTTGAGTCATTTGCGTTAGCTTGACGTCTTTTAGCGAATAAAAAGCCTGCTTTGCAGGCTTTTATCATTTTCAATACTTAGGTTTGCCTATAGATTGTCCAGTTAAACCGGATATTTATCAAACGGGCGGATTAGCACTTGATCCCATAGAGGCCATAGGGGATAATCCGCGTCGTTCGGTGATGATCCTTTTGGTGATCCACTTGAAGTTATGGTGACCCTAGGGTCCCCCCGCAATGATAACTTGTGAACTCGGCCAGGCCCGGAAGGGAGCAACCGCAGCAAGCGACTCGTGTGCCGGGGTGTAGGCTCTAGGGGAACCTCCAAATTTCCCCATCATTTTCCAATCTTCTTTATCTTTAACTCACTGATTAGCAATAACTGCTCAGCTTAGCATTTAGCAACACTGCAGAATTTACTCGTAAAACCTTGTTGCAAATCGATGTAGCGATGCCCTATACCGTATGACTTAGCTGTTGGCTTCTTCCTGCTGCATTCTTTTTTGTAAATTCTGTTTTAAAAAGGCTCGCGATTTTTCGAGTGCAGCCTGTATTTCGCGTTTAAGTTCCTGCAATTCATCATAATCTTCAAAGAAATAAGTGTCGACTAAATGGCGGATATAACGCACGGGCAGTTGATTGAGTGTCACACAGCAGAGATCGGCTAAATAATCCTCCGGCAATTCATCCATCAGGCCTTCATCGGATAACATTTCCATTAAGAGAACTTCGTAATAGTTGCGGATTTCGAGTTGCATCGCTGTGCTCCATGATGATTTTTATTGAGTTTGCTACCACAAATGGTTGGCTGCAATAAAAAGTTGGCTATGTCTTTGGCTTAATTGTAGTTCGTCTCGGCTGTAGCCGCCGCCAATTACCGCAGCAACAGGAATATTTGCCGCTTTTGCCATGGAGAGCACAGTAACATCACGTTGATAGAGCCCTTCTTGGCTGATCTGTAAATGGCCTAAATCATCGTCCTGATGAATATCAACACCAGCGTCATACAGGATTAAATCTGGTTGATGGAGCCGAATAAGCAGCTCGAGAGTCTGTTCGACGGTTTCCTGATAGGCACTATCATCAGCACCTTTCGTTAGTTCAATATCATAGTGTGACTGCTGTTTACGGCTGGGGAAATTCTCTTTGCAGTGGATGGAACAACTGATAATGCCTTGATGCCTATGGCTGAGGGTAGCAGTGCCGTCTCCTTGGTGCACGTCACAATCAAAAATCAATACCTTATGCAGTTGCTGCTCGGCGATAAGTTTGCGGGCGGCGATAATCAAGTCATTGAAAATACAGTAACCACTGCCAAAGTCATAATGAGCATGGTGATAGCCACCGGTTAAGTGAAGGGCGATACCCGTTTGTAGTGCCAAGCTTGCGGTTAAACTCGTCCCCGATACCGAGTGCAAGGTTCGCTCGACCAAGGCTTGACTCCATGGAAAGCCGATGCGTCTTAAGGCCGTGTTGGCTAAGGTACCTTGAATAAATTGTTCGACATAATCTTGCTGATGCACCTGCATTACATCTTCAGCCGTCATCGGCGAGGGAGTATGAAATTGATCCGCAACAGCCAGTTGATTATCGAGCAGATAGTGATAAAGACGCGCATATTTGGTTGTGGGAAAGCGGTGATGGGCGGGTAACGCCAGCTTGGAGTAGCTGGCGTGATAAACCAATGGGATCATCTGGATTAGAGTTGTGAAATAGCCCAGCTCATAAACTCTTTACGTGTTTTCTCATCGGCTTGTAACCACCAGTATTGCAACATCTGCTGTGGATTTGCGCCAGCCGCTTTAGAAGTATCAACCGGAGCGGTTAATGAGGTGGCCTTAACTGCTGCCTGCGCCGAAGTGGGGGCTGGCGCGGCAACCACCGCAGCTGTGCCTGCTGCTCCCGTTACTGCGGCTGCTGTGCCTGACACATCTACCGCTTGGTTACCGCTAAAGAGACGAGAGACAAAGCCTTCTTCTTCAATATCGGTGTTTGCCACTTGGTAATTAACCTGACCTTTGTCGGAGCGGGTTAACACGACTTGGGGATTTTGGGCAAACACTTTAGGCTTTTTAACGACTTTGCCTTCAGCGGCTTGTAAATAGTATTGATGATCGCCATCAACCTCTAAGGTCACAATAAAAGGAGATGACTTAACAAAGGTTTGGCTGTCACTAAAATCGTCTTCCACCATTTCGTGGTAGCGAATGGCGATTTTGTGGGTGCCGGGCGCCAATTCTAAACTGCTTTTATGGTTGAATACGCTGGACTCGACTTTTTTGCCATCGAGGGCAAGGTATTCGAAGGACATAGGGATATTCAGATCTGCGGCAAAGGCTGAGGCAGAGCCGAGTAGCATTAGCAGGCTGCTGATTGGCAAAAGTGATTTCATTGTTGCTCCTTAACGATTATGGCTCTGATGCGGACGTTCGAATGCTTGAATGCGATCTTCGATATAACTGATGGCTTGCCTGCATTTTCCCAAACGACGATGCATCAAAAGGATGTCATTTTGCAAACGGATTTTGTCAGCACTATGACAGTTTTCAAGTTTTGACTCCATTTCTGCAATTTTTTGTTCAAATTTTTTCGCCCAATTCAGATGCTTATTCAGTTCGGCATAAATTTCGTGGCTATTTTGTAACACATTGCTGGCGATCCAAGCAAACCCGCTGGCTTGATGCGATTGGTTTTGTTGCTGGGCGAAACGTGCGCGCTTACTGGCACGTTGTTGATTTTTAGACTTTATATCGATTGAGGTCGTCAGTAGCGCCCGTTTAACCGCAGTAAAACGGTCTTGAATACGTTCACAGCTTAAGGCGATGGTTTGCGGCGCGAGTTTTAGGGCGATTTGCTTCTCTAACTGACCGATACTACTTCGAATTTGTTCAATGCAGGGCATCAACTGGGCGCCATTTTGAATAAACAGCGATTGATTAAAGCGTTCAATATCTAGTAGGAGTTTGCGTTGGCTCGGCGCAAGATGACTGTCGTGTTGCAGTACTTCTTGCTCTAATGTTTTTAGCTGATTTTTCAACGTGCTGATTAGCTGCGAAGTGTTCAAAACCATGCGCTCCACGCCAGATTAGCGGCAATTGACAGGACAATTAATATAAACAAAGGCCGAATAAAAGGCATACCAAATTTTATCGCACAGCGAGCGCCGATAAAGGAGCCGAGCATCATACATAACCCCATCCACAGGCCAATTTGCCAATGGACTTGCCCAAGAAAGCCAAAGATCGCCAGTGCCGTCAAATTGCTGGTAAAAGTCATGGCTCTAGCGAGCGCGCAACTATGCAAAAGAGGTAATTTATATAATGAACCTGAACTCACTGTCCAAAAGGCGCCAATACCAGGGCCGGCAAAGCCATCGTATGCGCCAAGAAATAGACCTTGTAGGCTTTGTTTCAATTTGGATGGTGCTTGCATTGGCGCCTGGCAGTCGGTATCTGAGATGGCGTTGGTGCTGACTAAGCTGTATATCGCAATGCCGATAATAAGAAGCGGTAACGCTTTTTCAAGCCAGTGCGCGTTTAACAAATAAACTAATACACTGCCAAAAACCGCACCAATAAAGGTGGCGATAAACGCCATATACCAAAAACTGGGTTTCAGCAGATGCTGGCGATAATAGGTCCAAGCCGCCATGGACGAGCCAAAACTGGCGGCAAATTTATTGGTACCTAAGGCCGTATGTGGTGGGATCCCTAGGGTGAGCAGGGCAGGAATGGAGAGCAGGCCTCCACCACCGACTACGGCATCGATAAAACCTGCAATTAAGCCAATGACAGCCAACAGGGCCCAGTTACTGGGCTCGAGTAACAACTCCAAATCTTAATCCTACTCAATGACTCGTCTAAAGGGAGGTAGGGCGTCTAGCAAGGATTTGCCATAACGTTTGGTCACTAATCGTCTATCTAGGATAGTGACTCGGCCATAATCCTGCTCTTTACGCAGTAATCTACCACAACTTTGGATAAGCTTTCGCGATGCATCTGGAATGGTGAGTTGCAGAAACGGATTTCCACCCTTTATTTTCACATATTCAGCATGGGCTTGCTCAACGGGCGAGGTTGGCACAGCAAAGGGTAGCTTAGTGACGATGAGGTTGGTGAGGTAATCTCCGGGTAAGTCCAAGCCTTCAGAAAAACTGCCGGTGCCAAACAAGATGCTCGGTTCACCTTTATCACATTTGGCCTTATGGGTCTCAAGCAATTGTTGGCGTGGTGCATTACCTTGGATCAGAATTTCCTGCGTGAGCTTGCCCTCGAGCAATTCGGCCACTTTTTCCATTTGCCAGTAAGAGGCAAACAGCACTAAGGTAGCCATTTCACCTTCAATTAGCTCGATAATCTGTTCGGCAAGTTCAGCAGTATAGGCATCATCCGTTGGCTCGGTTTTCATCTTAGGTAAGTAGAGCGTGGCATTATTCGGATAATCGAAAGGGGATTGCAGAGCGAGATAACGACTGCCGTCCTTTAATGATAACCCTACCTGATGGGCAAAATGGTCAAAGTTATTCAGCGCCCGCAGCGTAGCGCTACATAGCACGACGCCAGCAGCCTTTTGCCACAGCATAGATTCGAGCATAAAACCGACTTCAATTGGCGAGGCGCTAAACAGATAATCGACCTGTTTGCCTGTAATTAACTCGATCCAACGGGCCATTGGGGCACCTTTAGTGGAATCTTCCTTGGCCATCATTTTCCAGAGCTTTTGCAGGTTTTCGAGTCGCTGCAACATAAAGCCCATTTCGGCCTGTAGCGCTTCAGCCTGGTGCTTAGGAATATCGCCATCTTTTATCGCTTCTGCGAGCAATAATTGCATCTTATTAAATTGCTTGAGAGCAAGATTGGAAGTGGTTGCGAGATTCTCGGCAGGGATTTTTAACGCATCGGGTAATTTGCCGTGTTCGAACCGATAGCGACTCTCTGGATTGGCAAACTGCTTGGTCTGGGTATCACAATAGTGGGCGACTTGATTGAGCTGAGCGATTAAGTCGCCAATATGATCCTGCATCGCCTGCGCTGGGGCGATGATATTGTTGCTCTTTATCTGATTTTGTAACTTGGCGCTGGTCTTACCGACTTTTTCAAGCCAGTCGGCGGCGCCTCTAAGCGTTGCCTGTGCACTAGAAAAGTCCCGTGCGACAATTGGTAAGTGGTGGGCTTCGTCAATGACGTAAAATACGTCTTCGGGATCGGGCAAAATCACCCCGCCGCCTAGCTCTAAGTCGGCGAACAGCAAACTATGGTTGGCGATCAGTACATCCCAAGTATCCACATCCTCACGGGCCTTGTGAAACGGGCAATTACGATGGCTGGCGAGTTGCCGATGACAACTGTGTTTATCGCAGGCGATTTGCTGCCAGAGATGGTCCGGTATCGGTGTCGATAGCGTATCGATTTCACCGTTCCAGCGGCCTTCATTAAAGTCGCTGAGCAGCTCCTGCAACATGGCTATTTGGCTGTTATCAGGCTTTGTTTGCCACATGGCCATTTGGGTACTGTTATCATCGCCGATTAACATTGCAAGCTTGGATAAACAGACATAGCGCTGACGCCCTTTGACCAGACCAAAGCGAAAGTTTAGCCCTGATTGTTCGAGAAAAAACGGTAAGTCTTTGTGCAGCAACTGCTCCTGCAGCGCCACGGTTGCCGTAGCGATACAGACCTTTTTCTTACTCGCAAGCGCAAGCGGAATCGTGCCTAAAATGTAAGACAATGATTTACCAATCCCCGTACCCGCTTCGACCACTATGATGCGTCTATCTTTGTCATAGTCGCCGGCCAGGGTCTTAGAGATTTCTGCTACCATAAAGTTTTGCTCGCGGCGCGGCCTAAAATTAGGCAAAGCGGCGGCAATATCTTTATAGATAGCGCGGATCTGGTTTTTTACGTTGTCAGGTAACATGCGGCACTACTTTATCGAATTAATGCTGTACATAATAACAGTGATTGCATAGCCTAAGAAACTTTTCTGCCATTTTATGGCAATTTTATTCTGTATCCCGAGAATCAATAAGCAGCGAGAGCCTTAGAGTGAAACCGCAGTTGAATCCCCCCGAGAGTCTGACACATGACACGGCTGCGCCCGTGAGTGTACAGGGACGCGTCCTGACGCGCCATGCTATTACACGCGGTTCAACGCTCGTGTTGCAGTATTATCTCGCCACCGTTTCAGGCCCTGTGCTGGTGGAGTTACCTGGTTCTGAGTACATTTGTTTTTGCCATCAAAGCGATATGGCTGCATTACAGTTACAAACGCCGGGGCTGGCGCTACGCTTTGTGCCGCTTATGCTTAAAAGTTTTAAAAGACAATCCGTGGCGGCGATTTATGCCCAGTCGAGCAGTGTGTTTCGTCACTTGCAGCGGATAGCGACAGATGCGGGTATTCCCTTATTTGAGTCGGATATTCGTCCCGAGCAGCGTTTTTTAATCGAACGTTTTGTGGCACTCGATGTGGCATTTTTAGGGTATCAAGTAAGCAATGTGAGTTTACAAGACCGCTTGCCCGTATTTAGCGCCATACGGGCCAAAGCAGTTGCGCCGCAGCCGGAAATAAAATTGCGTTCAATCTCGCTTGATTTTGAATGCAGCTTTGACGGATTACTCTATTCTGTGGCCCTTTATGGACGCGATGCGCAATCTCAGCTCTATGAAAAAGTTATCATGGTGGGTGAGCCGCAGCCTGATGCTGCAATTTACATTGAATGGGTGAACGACGAGGCGGCGCTTATCCATCGTCTCATCGCTTGGTTTACTGAGTTTGATCCCGATGTGATCATTGGTTGGTCGGTGGTGACCTTTGATTTGGCCCTGTTATATCGGCGTGCTTTACTGCACCGGATCCCGCTGCGTATCGGTCGAGGTGGCGCGCTCCTTGAGTGGAAGGTGGAGAATAAATTTCGGCCAGAAACCTTAAGTTTGCCTGGGCGAGTGGTGCTCGATGGTATCGATTGGTTAAAGGCGGCCTTTTATCAATTCGAGCGCTTCTCCTTGGAGTTTGTCGCCCAAGCGTTGCTGGGCGAAGGCAAAGCGATTCATGATGTAGAAAATCGAGCGCAAGAGATTGATGCGCTATTTGCCGAAAATAAACAAGGTCTTGCACATTATAATCTGACCGATAGTCGCTTAGTGTGGGATATTTTTGAGCATACTCAGTTGTGGGATTTTGCCCTCGCTCGCGCCGAGTTAACGGGATTAGAACTAGGGCGGGTAGGCGCCTCGGTCGCCGCATTCAACCATTTGTATCTACCGCATTTACATAGAACGGGTTTCGTCGCGCCCGCAGAGCCTGCAAGTCAAGGGATTGAAAGCCCTGGCGGTTATGTAATGGATTCAGTCCCTGGTTTTTATCAACATATTTTAGTGTTTGACTTTAAAAGTCTTTATCCATCGATAATTCGTACTTTTTTGATCGATCCGAAAGGGCTCATTGAAGGTCTGGATAACGAGGAACATATTTTGGGCGAGTCTGAAATCGTTCCCGGTTTTTTAGGGGCTCGTTTTAGTCGGCATCAACCGATCCTGCCAAAACTCATCCAAAATCTCTCAGAACAACGCGAAAAAGCCAAGCGGGAGGCAAATGCGCCTTTATCGCAAGCAATTAAAATCATTATGAATTCGCTCTATGGGGTTTTAGGCTCTCAAGGCTGCGTGTTCCATGATGCGAAACTGGCAAGCTCCATCACCATGCGCGGTCATCAGATTATGAAACAGACTCGCGCTTGGATAGAGGAAATGGGTTATCAAGTTATTTATGGGGACACGGATTCCACCTTTGTTTATTTGGGCTCTGATCCTGATCTCGGTGATATTAATGCCTTAGGTAAGCAGATTGCCGCGCGAATTAATCAGCAATGGCAGAGTAAAATCGTAAAGGAGTTTCAGCTAGAAAGCTTCCTTGAGCTACAGTTTGAGCGCCATTACGAACAGTTTTTTATGCCGACCTTGAGGGGATCGGAGGAGGGTAGTAAGAAGCGTTATGTTGGTGCTTGGCGCAATAGGAATGGAGGGCTGGAAATCACTTTTAAGGGGATGGAGCAGGTGCGAAGTGATTGGAGCCCCTTAGCGCGTAAGGTTCAAGCTGAACTTTATGAGCGAATGTTCAATCAGCGAGATATCAGCGGTTATCTCGCTGGTGTCATAAGCGAACTGCAGACAGGAAAGCGGGATGCTGAATTAGTGTTTAGTAAACGAATGCGCCGAAATCTTGAAGAGTACACCGCAAAATCTTCCCCCCATGTCAAAGTCGCACGTCAGCTATGTGAGTTAACAGGAAAGGTATCCTATGGCAAGAGAGGAGCTCAGATTGATTATGTCATCACTGTAAATGGTCCTGAACCTGTTTCACATAGATCGTCTATAATTGATTATCAATACTACGTTGATAAGCAAATTTGTCCCATTGCAGAGCCTATTTTTTCAATAATGAAATTGAATTACACAGACATTGTCTCTAAACAGTTGCTATTAATTTAATGTTTATGTTGTTTTATTTGTGTTTTCTTAACGGGTATTTATAGTGTTTTAACCTGTTTTACAGCGGTTAATCAGTCAGTTTTTGTGATATTTATCTACAGAATGCTTAGGTTTCCCTTGGAGTGTTTATTGAAAATTTGCTACTCTCAGTGGGAAATTGTAAGGAAATATAACAACGGAATGACGTTGATAAAACATAAACGAAAAAGGTTAAGCACCAAATGAACAAAACGATAGTCGCCACTGCGTTAGCAGCACTCTTTCTTGCGCCAACTGTATCTGCAATCGAAATCTACAAAGATGACAAAAATGCAGTCGAGATAGGGGGGTTTATTGATGCGCGTGTAATCAACACTCAAGGTGAAACTGAGGTTGTAAATGGTGCTTCTCGAATTAATTTTGGTTTCAGCCGTGAGTTAACCCATGGCTGGAATGCGTTTGCTAAGTTGGAATGGGGCGTTAACCCCGTTGGCAACAGTGATATTGTCTATAACAACCGCTTTGAATCCGTTCAGGATGAGTTTTTTTACAATCGGTTAGGTTACGCTGGTATCAGTCACGATAAATACGGCACGATCACTATTGGTAAACAATGGGGTGCTTGGTATGACGTGGTTTATAACACCAACTACGGTTTTGTATGGGACGGAAACGCTGCCGGTGTGTACACCTTTAATAAAGACGATGGCGCAGTAAATGGCGTAGGTCGTGGCGATAAAACGGTACAATACCGCAACTCATTAGGTGACTTCAGTTTTGCGGTACAATCTCAGTTAAAAAACAATAGCTTTTACACCTGTGATATTGAAAATATCACAGAAGAAGCCTGTGAAGCAGAATGGAATGCAGGTAAAAAAGAAGCACAACAGGTTACCTATGATTACACCTATGGTGGTTCTGTCACTTACAAAGCCACAGATAAACTTAGTCTGATGGCGGGTGTAAACCGCGGTGAGTTTGATATTGCCTACGGTAATGGTGATCAAAAAACGGCTGTTGATTTAATCTATGGCGTGGGCGCTACTTGGGGTGACTTCGACAAAAATGGTTTATATGTTGCCGCCAACGTTCACAAAGAAGAGAACCATGATACCGATAACATTGGTCGCTTGATTAAAGATGCCTATGGCGTTGAAACTTTAGTTTCATATAAGTTTGACAATGGTTTACGCCCATTCGTTTCCTATAACATTCTGGACGCTGGTAAAGACTATGTTATCCAACCAAACTTTAACGCCGATCCTAACGATGTGTTTAAGCGCCAGTTTGTAGTTGTAGGCTTACACTTTGTTTGGGACCCAAGCACAGTTCTTTATGTTGAAGCACGTAAAGACTACAGCGACTTCACCAGCGCAGATCAAGCCCAAGAAGCCAGAATGTCATTGTCAGAAGATGATGGCATCGCTATTGGTATTCGCTACACTCTTTAAAATCATAACATCGCCTTAAACGGCTTTAGTTTAACAAAAACGCCAGTCAGTAATGACTGGCGTTTTTTGCTTTTAGATTTCAAAGCATACGAATCTCGCTTTCAAAATGAGCATATTGTCATCAGCTGGTTTTATTTGTTTTTTTTTGTTGATTAAAGGTTTTATATGTGATTTTATTGTTTCTGCCGAGTGCGACGTGTTTTCGACGTACTTTTGTTTGAAACCGCTTATTAAATAAGCGGATTATAATAAAGACATAATATGTCCAGGGAGATAGACAATGCATAAGAATAACTTATTAGCCAAATCTGTGCGTTTTGCATTGATTGGTGGTGTGGCAGCAACCGCGCTAAACGTGCCATTAGTAATGGCTGCTGATGAAGCTGGTGCTGATAAAAAAGTAGAACGTATTGAAGTTACTGGTTCACGTATCAAGCGTACTGATATGGAAGCGGCAAGTCCTGTTCTTGTGATGAATAGAGATGAGCTTGAAGCTACTGGGATGATCAGTATTGGTGATATCCTGCAAACGATTCCAGCTGCTGGTTCAGCATTAAACACCGCTTTTAACAACGGTGGTGATGGTTCTACTAACATGGACCTGCGTAACCTTGGCGCACAACGTCTCTTAGTATTAGTTAATGGTAAGCGCTGGATATCTTCTTTAGGTTCAACCGTAGACTTAAATACCATTCCTACATCATCAATTGAGCGTATTGAAGTATTAAAAGATGGTGCTTCAGCCGTTTACGGTTCAGATGCTATTGCTGGTGTAGTTAACATCATTACTCGCAAAAACTTTGAAGGTGTTGAAGTTTCTGTCTATGGTGGACAAAACGCTAAATATGACGATGGTCGCCAATACACCGCTGACTTTACAGCAGGTTCAGTTTCTGAAAAAGGCGGGCTATTGTTCAATATGAGTCATGTGACTCAGCAACCGATTTGGGCTGGAGACCGTGATATTTCGGATACTGGTTACAGTTCTACTGCCGATAATACGCGTCTGCAAATCGTAGGTTCGCAACTAAATCAAGCAAACCAAGATGCATTAGCCGCACTTGCAACACCAAATCCTGACACTGGTATTTACAATCTTATGGTGAAGGAAGGGACAGGAACTAATGTTGGACCGGACCAATTCCGTCCTCGTACTGGTGCTGATGTGTATAACTATGCACCTGATAACTATTTGTCTACACCACAGAACCGTAATTCTTTCTATGTGCAAGGTTTTTATGATATTTCGGACAATTTAAGAGTTGTTTCTGACTTTATGATGACCAACCGTAAGTCATCGCAAGAATTAGCCCCTATGCCAGTGACATTAGGTGCCTCATGGGGAGAGGCTGCGAGTCGTGTGGATATTGGTGCCAATAACATCTATAACCCATTCGGTGAAACACTCTACGGAAGTAGTGCTCGCGCTGTTGCTAATGGTAAACCTTTGGGGTACGTACCTTATTCTTTACAACGTCGTATGATTGAGGCGGGTTCTCGCCAATATAATCAAAACGATACTACGTACCGTGCGATGCTTGGTTTAGAAGGTAATATTGATGATAACTGGACATGGAGTGCAAGCTACATCTACGGTCAAAATAACCAAGATGTATTAACCACTGGTCTACTTAATTTAACTCGTATTAATCAAGCATTAGGCGATAACTGTAATGCAAGCAATGGCTGCGTAGCACTAAACCTGTTTGGTGGACCAGGTACTATAACCCAGGATATGGTTGATTATATTACTTTCGACAGTGTTAGCCGTTCAGGTTTAACGATGAAAGATTATACCTTTAACATCTCTGGTGATCTATTTGATTTACCAGCTGGTGCTGTTGGTTTAGCTTTAGGTCTTGAGCGCCGAGAAGAATCTGGTTTTGATACGCCAGATCCATTAACTGTAACTGGTGAGTCTTCAGGTAACCAACGCGATGCAACTTCAGGTGGCTTCCGTTTGGATGAAGCTTATGTTGAGTTAGCGATTCCTGTATTAGAAAGTCTGTTAATTACTCCAGCTGTGCGGGTTTCTGACCACGATGCTTATGGTAACAATACCACCGGCAAAGTAGGTGCAGAATTCCGCCCAATGGATGATCTGTTGCTACGTGGTACCTGGGCTCAAGGCTACCGTGCTCCTTCTATCTCTGATTTGTATGCGGGTAATGCAGATTCATTCCCAACTTGGACAGATCCTTGTAATACAAGAGATGCTAAAGGTAACGTGCTTAATATTTCTACATTGCCCGGATGTGCTGGTGTGCCTGATGGTTATCGACAATCCAATACTCAAATTCGTATTTCGCAAGTTTCATCGCCCGATCTTAAACCAGAAACTTCTGAGTCGTTCACATATGGTGCGGTTTATAACCCATCTTGGTTAGAAGGCGCTGAAGTTACTTTAGACTACTATAAAATCAAAGTTGAAGATGCAATTGCCCGTTATGGTCATGTTGATATTGCTAGAGAGTGCGCAAGGGGCACTAAACCTGAATCTTGTAACTATATCGATCGTGATAGCTTAGGCAATATCGTTGACTTACGTAATTTCCTACAGAATTCTGGTGAATACAATGTAGAAGGTATTGACTTCTTTACAGCGTATCGTTTCCCTGAAACGTCGTTTGGCTCATTTAAAGCATCTTTAGATGTAGCATATGTAATGAAAAACGAATTTGATGGAACTGACCGCGTCGGTGTTCAGACTGGTGATGGTGGGTTCCCTGAGTTCAAGTCAAACTTAATGGTTGATTGGGCAATGGGTGATTGGGATGCACATTGGAAAGTACGTTTTGTAGGTCCATTAAATAACGATTATTACACTGATTTAACCGATTCTCCAGAAGATAAGGAATATTATCAAGGTCTTAAGGATGCTGGTTATAGAGAAACAATGGAAGCCTATATGGTTCATAACGTCTCTGTCGGTTATAACATTGATGCTTACAATACTAAGGTGTCTCTAGGTATTAACAACTTGTTTGCTAAGAAGCCACAAGCTGAAGGCCCAACTAATAACGAAGCCATTTCTACAAACAACTTCTCTGTTACAGAGTATGATGTGAATATGGATCGCTTTATTTATTTACGTGCGACCACCAAGTTCTAATCATAAATCAACTTAGTTGTATCAGAGCCGAACACTGCAA
This sequence comes from Shewanella sp. POL2, assembly GCF_000282755.1. Lineage (NCBI taxonomy): Bacteria > Pseudomonadati > Pseudomonadota > Gammaproteobacteria > Alteromonadales > Shewanellaceae > Shewanella > Shewanella sp. POL2. The sequence continues at coordinate 15,584 of NZ_AKZL01000032.1, read as the reverse complement.
AGTGTTCGGCTTTTTTATTACGAAAGATCCTTTGCAGTTGCTAGTTGAATATGTACAGCTTTTTCCGTTATCTATGATTCTCACTCTGACAATCAATGTGTTGAAATTTAGCTTGAATAGGTTGGGCGGCTTCTGACACATCTTATTGCATTAACAGATGTTAATGACGAATTCACGGCTCTCTTATCAACCAAATTTTTGTCTTTGCTCAAAAAAACATCTTCCGTAAAAAAATTCATAACTAAGACTTCTTTACACTCGTTTTTACATGTTCTGAATGTTGACACAGGTCAACATTTTGTGAAATGATGCCAGCGGGTCTATGCCTGCAAGGGCATAGGAAAGGGAAGCAAAAACTAAGAATCACAAGAGAAAGATGAGCTTACGGTAAGCATTTCCTAAAGTAAGTCTTGCTTAAAGTGATGTTGCTGGTAAGTTAACTTTTTTATTCACTTCAAATTGGTTGGGAACTATGTCCAAGGTAAGCAATAGAACAAAAATCGCTACTGCACTTGTTGGCGTGCTGGCATTAGCTAGCAGCAACTTAGTAGTTGCAGATCCTCTTACCGACGTGCAGAAAGCGGATAGTATGATCCATGCTGATGCTGCTGCGTCGCAAAAGAACGTTGATAAGTATTTCGATCAAGCACAAGACATGCTTTTTGAGTATGGTTCAGTTGCTGATGAGCGTGAGTCACTGAAGTCCTATAACGATTACGTTGCCAGCTTGGTTGCTGATCAACAAAAAACAATGGACGCAGTTCAAAATGACATTAATGGCGTAGATAAACTACGTCAGGGCGTTGTGCCTTTAATGTTTAAAATGGTTGAGTCTTTAGAACAATTCGTTCAATTAGACTTGCCATTCAACTCTGAAGTCCGTGCTAACCGTGTTAAAGAGTTAAAAACACTTTTAAACACAGCAGAAGTGACTTTAGCTGAAAAATACCGTTTGATCCTGGATGCGTACAGCATCGAGCGTGAGTATGGTAGTGCTGTTGCAGTTAACCAAGGTAAATTGACCTTAGACGGTAAAGAAGTGTTAGTAGACTTCTTTAACTTGGGTCGTGTTGCTCTGTATGCACAAAGCTTAGATCAAAAGACTGGCTGGATGTACAACCCAGAAACTAAGGGTTGGGATAAGTTAGATGACAGCTATCTGCGTGAACTGACTAAAGGTATCCGCATTGCCCGTAAACAAGGCGCTCTAGATCTATTTGCATTACCAATTCCTGCTGCGGAGACTGCACAATAATGAAGAAGTTAATTACTACAGCTGTATTAGCTGCAAGTTTTTCTTTAACTGCTGGTATGGCTAGCGCTGCTGATGCACCTAAGACCATCGACCAATTATTGCAGCAAGTTAAAGTTGATCGCGCTGCTGAAGGCAAAGTTAACAGCAAGCGTGAGCAAGAGTTCCAAGCTGAGCGTGGCGATAAAGCGGCTTTATTGAAGCGTGAAAAAGACGCTTTGGCGGCTGAAAAACAACGCGGTAAAGATTTAAACCAAGCCTTCTTAGATAATGAGCGCAAAATCGCCCAGTTAGAAGAAGATCTGAAAACTGCTCAAGGTGACTTGGGTGAGATGTTCGGTGTGGTTAAAGGTGAAGCAGGCGATTTCGCTGGTAAATTAGCGAGTTCAAACGTCAGTGCTCAATTTCCTAATCGTGACAAATTTGTTGCTGATTTAGGTGCGCGTAAGCAATTACCAAAAATTGAAGAGTTAGAGCAATTCTGGCAAGAACAGTTATTCGAAATGGTGCAATCTGGTAAGGTTGTTAAATTTAATGCGTCTGTTACTGCGATTGATGGTAGTGTAAAAAATACCACTATTCACCGTATTGGTACTTATAACCTAACTGCTGATGGCAAATATGTTGTTTACAATCCTGAATTAGGTTTAGTTCAAGAGTTATCACAACAGCCAGAAGGTTATCAAGTCAGTGCTGTTGGTAAATGGGAACAAACTACTTCAGGTACTGCACCATTCTACATTGACCCCGCTCGTGGTGTTTTGTTAAATATCTTTACAAACAAAGCGAGTATGGAAGATCGTTTAGAGTCTGGTGGCACAATTGGTTATATCATTCTGGTATTACTTGCACTTGGCTTATTAATTGCTGCAGAGCGTTTTATTGTTCTGGCTGCTATTGGTGCAAAAGTTAAAAATCAAGCGAAGAATGTTGATAAACCAGGTAATAACGCTCTTGGCCGTATCTTGAAGGTTTACCATGAAAACAAAGACGTTGATGTTGAAACGTTGGAGTTGAAATTGGATGAAGCCATTCTGAAAGAAACCCCAGCATTAGAAGCGCGTATTCCAATTCTAAAAGTGATTGCTGCTATCGGTCCTATGTTAGGTCTGCTAGGTACAGTAACCGGTATGATTGCAACTTTCCAAAGTATTCAATTGTTCGGTACTGGCGATCCAAAACTGATGGCTGGCGGTATCTCAATGGCGCTGGTAACAACGGTTCAAGGTCTGGTTGCGGCTCTACCTCTGATGTTATTGCATGCACTTTTAGTTGCACGTAGTAAATCAATCACCCAAATTTTGGAAGAGCAAAGTGCGGGTATCATCGCAGCACATGCTGAGAAGAGGGCTAACTAATGATGATTCACCTGATGGACATATGGGATTCCGTCAGGGGCTTCATGGCCTCCGGAGGCAACGTCCTCTGGTTAGTTGCGTTTGTGCTGTTCTTAATGTGGGTATTGATGCTTGAACGTTACTGGTATCTAAATTGGATATCACCAAAGCAACATAAAGCAATCATAGCTGCATGGGATGCTAGAGAGGAAACTACCTCTTGGTATGCACACCGTATCCGTGAAGCTTGGCTGTCCCAAGCGAAGCAAGATTTGAATGCACGTATGCTGATGATTAAAACCTTAGTAGCGATTTGTCCTATGATAGGTTTATTAGGTACCGTTACCGGTATGATTTCAGTGTTCGATGTGATGGCAGTTCAGGGGACGAGTAATGCTCGTTTAATGGCGGCTGGTATTTCAATGGCAACCATGCCCACTATGGCGGGAATGGTTGCGGCACTATCGGGAGTATTCTTCAGTACTCGCCTTGATGTGAAAATGAAAATCAGCTTAGAAAAGCTAAAAGACAGCATGCCGCACCACTAGAGAGAGATTGAACATGGCACGTAAAAAGCATTCCAGTGTAGACGAGGAAGCGCAAATTGATATGACACCGATGCTCGACATCGTGTTCATCATGCTGATCTTCTTCATTGTAACAACGTCATTCGTGAAGCCATCTGGTTTGGATTATAACAAACCAAAAGCATCACAAGCGACTTCAAAGCCTTCGGCTAACATCTTCATTGGCGTCAGCAAAACTGGCGTTATCATGATGGAAAACCGTCAGGTTGATATCGAACGTGTAACAGCAAACGTTGAGCGTATGTTAGCTGAAGCGCCTGAAGCAGCAGTGCTTATTCAGGCTGATAAAGACGCAATGCACGGCTTAGTTGTTAAAGTTCTAGACCAAGTCAAAGCGGCTGGTATAGATAAGATTTCGGTATCTGCGGGGAACGATTAATATGCTAAGAGCACTAGTATCAATCATTATTGGTGCTGCTGTGACTTTTGGTCTGTTCGCTTTTATGGCGTTCTTGGTCGGTGGTGGGGCGCAGCGCGCTGAAACATCGGCCGAGACCCCTGTAATTGAAATCACCATGGATAGACAGGATGCAAAAGCACAGAATAAGCCAAGGGTAGTGCCTAAACCGCCACCACCACCAGCACAGCCTGAGAAACCTCAAACTGCGCCACCAGATACTTCATCAAATATTGATACGTCTATGTCGTTCAATATGGGAGGCGTTGAAGCTGGTGGTCACAGTGCCGGTGGTTTTAAATTGGGTAATATGATGACTCGTGACGGCGATGCAACACCTATCGTACGTATTGAGCCACAATATCCAATCGCAGCCGCTCGTGATGGTAAAGAAGGTTGGGTGCAATTACGCTTTACAATTAATGAGTTAGGTGGTGTTGATGACGTTGAAGTTATTCAAGCAGAACCTAAACGTTTATTTGATAAAGAAGCAATACGAGCACTGAAAAAGTGGAAGTACAAACCAAAGATTGTTGATGGTAAGCCACTTAAACAACCTGGTATGACAGTACAACTTGACTTCACTTTAGACAAAGGAGGCAATTAATAATGCGTAATGCTAATAAAATCGCAGTTGCGTTATTACTTTCCCTTTGTGGTGGTGCGTTATCAGTTTCTTCTGCTATTGCAGCTGAAAAGTGTGAAGTTGATAAACGTCAATCTAAAGCGGTAGGTGAGAGTGCTGCGAAAAAGGTGCAGAAGTCCTTTGAAGCTTATACGAATGGTCAAGTTGACGAAGCGATTGCCATTCTGTTAGAAGCAAACCCAAAGAATGATTTCGATAAAGCCTATGTCGCGCGTATGCTCGGTAACTTCTATGCCGAAAAAGGCAAGATGGATACTGCGATCAAGTACCTAAAACAAGCTGTTGAAGCTGATATTTTAGGTGGTACCGATCATGCTGCAACATTGCGCCTTTATGCTGATTTGTTGTTACAAGAGAAAAAGTTTAAGGAAGCGATTCCATACTATTACAAATGGATGGATTTCACCTGTAAGACTGATTCTCAGATGTACCGTCGCATTGGTATTGCATATACAGAACTTAAGCAGTGGGATAAAGTAATTGAAGTGGCTGATAAAGGCCTTTCACTTGCTGAGTCACCTGATAAAGGTCTGTATCAGATGAAGTTAACGTCTTACTTTAACCAGAAGCAATATAAGAAAGCCGTTGGTGTGTTAGAAGTCATGGTACCGTTATTTCCGGATGACGGCAGATTATGGGTTCAGCTCGCACAATTTTATCTAATGGTTGAAGACTATGATAAAGCGCTAGCGACTTATGACTTGGCATATCGTAATGGTTTCTTAGAAACTGGAGCTAACATTACTCGTTTAGCTCAGCTGATGGCTCAGAAGGGTGCGCCATACCAAGCAGCGAAAGTTTTTGAGAAGCATATGAAGTCGGGCTTAATCACACAAGATGCTAAATCTTATGAGATTTTGGCTGGTTTTTACCAAAATGCGAAAGAGTTTAAAGAAGCCGCTGACTTTTATGGTAAAGCTGCTGCAATCAGCAATGATGGTAAGCTATATCTGAAGCAAGGTCGTTTACTGAGCTTGGGTGAGAAATATAATGAAGCGATTCCAGTGCTTGAAAAAGCAATCTCTTTAGGTATTGAACATCCCGGTGAAGCAAACTTCGAGCTGGCTTTAGCTCATCTTAGTTTGAAACAGTATAAGTCTGCTTATAATCGCGCTGTATTAGCTGCGAAAGATAAGAAGACAGAGAAGAGTGCAAACAGCTATATCTCTTACATCAAAGAGAAAGCTCGTATGCATAACGTCGAACTGTAATTCATCTAATTTGCTAGGTAGATCTAAAAAGCCCCGAAAGGGGCTTTTTGTTTATTGAAGCTTTACTAATGCCTGGGATTGCTGTTGTTTACGTTCAAGCTCTTGTGAAAGTTTGGAAACATTATTGAATATAGATTCAATTTTTTGTTCTTGAGTCGGTAAGCAAAGGCAAGCTGCGAGTTTGTAGTCAATTTTTAGCTTATGAGTTTTGCCAAACTCTTGATTAAATTCTTGAATATGATCTGCTATGCGATTAAGAACAACTTCGGTACCTGCTTCATCAATATTGAATAATCCTAAGGCAAAATGATTGTGGTCTAATCTAGCAATTAAATCTGTTGCTCTTAGTAGTGCTTCTTGTACTTGTTTAGTAAAAAATTCGAGTAAATGCGGTTGTTTAACGGTTTCATGAATGTGAGGGCACAGATACAATAGCGCCAAGCTTTGCTGTTCTCGTATATGCCTATGCCATTCTCGGTTAAAGACTTCCATGAAATAAGTTTGGTTGTAAACCCCTGTTTCTGGATCTCTAAAACCTGAGTTACGAAATGAGTAGATCATAGAATAATCCCGTAAGTAGACTTTTCAGTAAGTATAGGAAGAGTCTGGCTATCTCGGACGTAAAAGGAGAAATATAAAAAATGAAATTAAATGTAGTTGCGGGAACGATAGCCTTAGTGCTAACCCTACAGGGATGCTCAAAGCCTGAAACAACAGTTGTTACACAGGAAGGGGCAACGCAGACCCCAGCGACTCAAGCAGAAAACCAAACGGCTGAGTCGCGTTATGTTGCACTCGTCGATGGCTATTTTAAAGACTACTTGAAGCTCGAGCCTATTTACGCCACTTTTGTGGGTGTTAACGACTACAATGCGCAGTTTGGTGGTGATTTAACTGAAGAGTATCTTAAGGCTCGACACGATCTAAATACCCGCTATCTAGCACAAGTTAAGGCTATTGATGTTGAGCTATTACCAGCAGATCTGCAATTAAGTTATTCGTTGTTTGTTTATGATCGTGAAATAGCGTTAGTCGATGAAACCTACCCGTCACGCTTTATGCCTATCAGCCAGTTTTACAGTACTGTTATAACTATGGTGCAGCTAGGAAGTGGTGAAAGTGCTCAGCCTTTTAATACCGTTCAAGATTACCGCAATTGGGAACAGCGTGTGAATGGTTTTATTCAGTGGATCCAGCTTGCTCAACAGCGTATGGATGAGGGGATTGCAAGTAAGGTTGTACTTCCTCGAGTGCTGGTTGAGCGTATTATTCCACAGCTAGATGCTATGCTGACGACCGATGCCAGCCAAAGTATTTTCTATTCACCGATTAATCACTTCCCAGAAGGTTTTTCAGATCAAGACAAAGCTGAGCTAACAGCAAGTTATCAGGCGATGATTAATGAGCGTTTAGTGCCTGCATTAGCAGGGCTGCGCGATTACTTTAAGCAGACTTATTTGCCTAAGTCCCGTGCAACGGATGGTTGGTCTGGTCTACCAAATGGTAAAGCTTGGTATCAGCATTTAGCCAATTCTCATACCACCACAACCATGCCAGTGGATGAAATTCATCAAATTGGTCTGAATGAGGTCGCACGAATCCTTTCTGAGATGGACAAAGTCCGTGAGCAAGTGGGTTTTAAAGGTGACTTAAAAGCCTTTTTTGCCTCTTTATCGTCTGAGCCACAATACTTCTATGGCGATCGCCAAGGCTTAATCGATGGTTATATGGTGTTGAAAGATAAGATTAACCAAGTATTGCCACAGTATTTTAATGTAATGCCAAAGGCCGACTATGTGGTTAAACCGGTTGAAAGCTTTAGAGAGCAATCGGCTGCGGGCGCATCCTATGAATCACCAGCTGTAGATGGGAGCCGTCCAGGGGTGTTTTATATCAACACCTACAACTTGAAAGCTCAGCCGAAATGGGGCATGACGACACTGTCACTGCATGAAGCGGCGCCTGGTCACCATTTCCAAATCGCTATTAAGCAAGAGTTAACGGGTGTACCTGAGTTTCAACGCTTCAGCGGTTATACCGCGTTTGAAGAGGGCTGGGCGCTGTATGCTGAATACTTAGGCATCGAAATGGGGCTCTTTAGCGACCCTTATCAGTACTTTGGTAAGCTTTCAGACGAAATGCTGCGTGCGATGCGTTTGGTGGTGGATACGGGATTACATGCCAAAGGCTGGAGTCGCGAACAAGCGATTCAATACATGAAGGACAATTCGCCCATGGCCGAGTCGGATATTATTGCCGAGGTTGAACGTTATATGGCAATTCCTGGCCAAGCATTGTCTTATAAAGTGGGTCAACTAAAAATTCTTGCCCTACGTGAGCGTGCTGAAAAAGCCCTAGGTGATAAGTTTGATCTTAAGGCTTTCCATGATCAGATTCTGACTTCTGGCTCACTACCTATGGCGGTGATGGAACAGAAAATTGATCGCTGGATAGCGGCGACTAAGGCTTAACACGGAGTCGATTTATGCAGCACCGTTATCGATAACAAAATTGATAACGGTGCGGTTTAAGGCTTTTTAATTAAACATAATGTTTTTATACTCAACATTCACATCTCGTTTTCAGTCATAAAAACGGGAACCATATGATATTTGGGGCAAATGTCTCAGCATTATTCAGGGAGTTTTATCATGGTTCAGGCTACAGCAAGACATTTGTTAGTCAGCAGTGAAGAGCAGTGCCAAGCACTTAAACAACAGATCCTCGACGGTGCTGATTTTGCGCAAATCGCGCGCGCTCATTCTTCATGCCCATCGGGCGCTCAAGGTGGTGAATTAGGTTCATTCGGCCCAGGCATGATGGTGCGTGAGTTTGATGAAGTGGTATTTAGTGCGCCATTAAACGTGGTTCAAGGTCCAGTTAAAACCCAGTTTGGTTACCACTTACTCGAAGTCACCAGCCGCGGTTAATCGTCTTCTTGCCGAGGCAATGGCAGCGTTTAGCTGCCATTTTTTTTAGTTCGTCCATCCATTGGGGAGCCGCTATGCTTGAACTCTATACCGACAGATTAATACTTCGCTGTTTACAAGAGCAGGATTGGCCACACTTCTTGGCATTACACCAAGATCCTGACATCAATCGCTATGTGCGTATTCCTGAGGCTCCCGAGGTTATCCGGCAAAAGTTTGAGCGGCGTGAGGTCATTTGGGATTATACCTCTGGCGATTGGCTTACGCTGACGATCGAAACTCTGGATACCAGTGAGTTTATCGGTTTAACCGGTCTTCATTGCCAAAGTGTGGAGGAACAACGTGCTGAGGTCGGTTATTTGCTGGCGCACGCGGGACAAGGCAAAGGCTATGCCACTGAGAGTTTGCAAGCTGTCATCGATTGGGCCTGTTTGAGCTTATCAATACATAAATTCGTCGGATACTGCGCCAAAGACAATATAGGTTCGGCACGAGTGATGGAAAAATGTGGTTTTCAACTCGAAGGCGTATTTAGGCAGCATTTTAAGATAGGCGATGAGTGGCTAGATGAATGCGCCTATGGCCTGCTCGCCGATGAAAGGCAAAGATAAGTTAAATTATCTGCATCGCAATGGACATGCTGCTATAATGCCGCAGGTTTATTTTTTGAGGCGTATTTAAGTGACGCAAATTAATCAGTTAGTTTTGCATCCCGGCGAAGATTTTATTGAATTGTACAAAGTATTAAAGGTACAAGGTATGTCGAATGCCGGTGGCGAAGCGAAGCATGTTATTGATGAAGGTTTGGTTACCGTCAATGGCGAAGTAGAAACCCGCAAACGTAAAAAAGTCGTTGCGGGTGATATTGTCAGTTTTAACGGTGAATCGGTTCAAATCATTGCGGCTGAATAAGCCTGATACTGTGGAGTAGGATATGCAATTTCCAGACGACGATAATGGCAAAATGCTGGCCGCAATGGCTGAAGCCGGAATTGACCTTACTAAAGCCCTCGATGTTGATTTCTTTTTAGTTTTTGATGATCAGCGTGATGCTGAAACTGCACTTGAAGAATTAGCCAATTCGGATCTCGAAGGTGAAGTTGAGCTGAATTTGAATGATGAGCTAGGCAAGTGGGAAATCATCGTATGCATCAACATGGTGCCAGACTACGATGACTTGGTTGAGCAAGAAACCATTCTCAATGATTTTGCGGCCGAGTTTGGCGGCATGACCGATGGTTGGGGTGTGATGCAACACCAAGACGGCGATGATGAGTTTATGGACGATGATCACGTTCATGATGAACATTGTCATCACTGATTTATGCCATATTATCAATGATAAAGGAGCCATAAGGCTCCTTTATTTTTGTCTCTCAATAATATTCCTGCGACTCGATTTAAATCCATCTCATACCCATTACGAAATGTAACTAGGCTTAAGCTGGTCTTACAGTTAATGCAATCAGATGCACTATTCTCAATTCTTGAAGAGCATCAGAGGAGGGGAAATATTATGCAGTTAACTATATTGGTGGCGGCGTTATTGAGCTTGATGATTTGTATTTATTACCTATCGCAAGGAAGATTACAGATTATAGCCATGCTTCAGGGAGCTAATATTGCTCAATTAAATAAGCAAGTGTTACTTAGTTTATTCTATTGCCAGATGGGCTTTTTCATCACAACGAGCCTCAGCTTATTTGCTTGCGCGCTAGGTGTCGTTCCTCGTATCTATGCCTACAGTTTATTACTATTTATCGGTTTAAATTACGGTATTTTTGCTATTTGGCATTGTCATATCGCCAAACTTGGTCAACCCGACAAGAGGTTTAGTTTATATATCATGGCATTGAGCCTGTTGTTGGTATCATTATTTGCGTTGTTGGGAGCATTGCACTAATCCGTTTTATCAATATCGAGTTCGCACTGAGGGTTTGAGATTTAATATTGTCTTTTAGGCACCATAGTGCTCACTAAATTGCTGTCAATACATCTTAGTGTGTGATTTGTCCTGCGCTATTGTGTTCGCTGGCGAGCTCTAATCCATATTGGCGCACGAGCTCTGTGAGTTTGCCATTTTGCTGCAATTGCTGTAACCAAAGGTTGAGTTTATCTGGGTGTAGTTTCGAATGTGGATTGATTAACACGCCATGATAATAATGTTGATCCCATTGATTTGATACATAGAGTTGTTGATCTTGCGGATTTGAAGCGAGGTAAAAATTGAGGTAGGAAATTGTCACTGGGGCAATTTCTGCGCGCTTTCGAAGCACGGTTTCAATGGATGCTTTATTGCTGTTTACAAAAACGACCTTGTAGTTTTTTTCAAGTACTGCAGGATCGGTTTCGAAGTTGGCAAAGCGATAGTGGTAGCCTTTAACTAATGCTAGCGTTCGCTCTTTGAACAGAGCAAAAAACTGAGGATCTTTTACTTTTTCTTTCAAGGCGATAAAGACTTCGCCATCATGGATATGTAGGGGGATAAATGCTGTATTAAGTTTTTCCCACCCCCAGCGTGGATTTTCAAACATGATCATATCGAATCTTCCAGCTGCATAGGCTTTATATCTATGCTCTATGCTGGTGGAGACAAACTCAAAGCTGATTTCTTGCTGAATTTGGTTGAGGGCGTTGATGAGATCAAGCGTTAAGCCTGTATAACGGCCATCGCTCTGTAAATTGACATAGGGAGCAAATTGATAGCCCCCAACACGAATAACGGGTTTTGTCTGAGCGGGAGAAAGGGGACCTGCAGTTGCAACACTGAATAAATTCAACACTAGGCCTAATAGTAAATTCAGTAATACAGCTAGTCGCATAAGTTATCCTGTTTATCGTGAAGTCTTAAGCTTATCTTTAACAGAGACAAGTTAATACAATTAATTATTGCACTTAAGTTGGTTAAATGCGTATTTTGTGTGAGTCAGTATCAAAAATAAGGAAGTTTCATATTGCGCAATCTTACTTCTCAAGTTTATGAGTGGCTGGAGCAAGGACATATTACTCGGGCGCAGGCAAATGAGTTGTTTCGCAGCGTTTTGGTGTCGCCCAACTCTCTCAGTTGGCAGCGCTTATTATCCCTTTTGCTTCAGTGGGCGGGGGCGTTAAGCCTAGTGACGGGGATTATTTTCTTTTTTGCTTACAATTGGCAGTCCCTAGACAGAATAAGCAAATTTGCCCTGATTGAAGCCGCGCTATTGATTAGCCTTGTGTGCTTTGTTTGGCTGTATTACCGCAGCATATTGAGGCAAGTTGATGCCCATCATCTTTTTGGTGCCACGCTTGCAAACGTGGCACTGTTAGTGGTGAGTATGTTAATTGGTGGACTTTTAGCCTTGGTGGGCCAGACCTATCAAACGGGAGCGGATCCTTGGCAGCTATTTGCGTTGTGGGCATTAGCCATTATCCCCTTAGCTTGGGTGGCAGGTTTTGATGGCTTATGGTTGTTATTACTCGGGTTAGTTAATTTAAGCCTTGGACTCTTTGCTGATACCGCATCCTACCTTTTGGATGAACAGATTTGGTTATTTGTCTTTGCGGCTATTAATCTGACTATCTATTATGTTTTTGTTTTTATGGGAAAAAGCCAGAGCAATCGCTGGCATGCACCACTTATGCAGTATGCGAGTTCACTTATGGCCATGGGCTGTTTTACCTTATTGCTCTGTTGGATGATTTTTGAACCCAGTGATTCTAAGCCACTACTTGTAGGTGTGTGGGCTGGTTACTTTATTCATTTGTTATTGGGATTCTGGTGGTTCAGGCACAGATTATTACAGATTTATCCGTTGGCTTTGGGCGGTTTTAGTTTGATTGCTGTGGGTGCTGCGCTATTAACCGAACTGCTGTTTAAGAATAGCGATCCTATAGGCGGCTTTTTATTGATTGGGCTTTATATTATTTTGGCAAGTACCGGCTTGAGTACTGTGTTAATACGATTACAACGGCAATTTAGCGCCGAAATGACGCCAATATCCCTCGTAGGAGAGGAGCTGAGTCATGAATAACCCCCTCACTGATTCGACTCAAGATCCTGGTGCTTCAGCGGCGCAAACGCTTTGGAATAGTTTGTATGCAAAGGGCGAAGTGAACGCACCAGAACTGCCCCAATCCCATGAAATACCTTGGTATATTGCGTTGATGCAAGCCTTTGCAGCTTGGATTGCCGCCTGGTTTTTATTGGGCTTTATGGCGTCACTTTTCGATAGTGTGTGGGGGCGATTCGAAGGGGAAGCCGCTCTGTTTATCGGTTGTATCTATTTAGGCTTAGGACTCGCCGTGTATTGGGGCGGGCGCCAACAGCACTTTTTACAGCAATTTGCCTTTGCCTCATGTTTAAGCGGTACGCTTGCCCTTGCTTGGGGACTGTTTGATTTGCTCGGCGATACCTTTAATCTTGCTTGGTATCTGAGTATGGCCGCTTTGTTTCTGTTGCTTTGGGGCATGATAAAACACAAGATTGCTCAATGGGTATTTGCATTCTGTTTATTAGCCTGTTTGACGGGGCTGTTGGCTGAGTGGCATTTACTCAACTTAACACCGACTTTGCTGGTGTCGTTACTGAGTGTGGTGCTATTAAATATCCATCGCACAGGATATCACTATCAGAGGGCGAGGATGTTGGTCTATGGTGCTGCTTCACTTTTGCTCTCCATTCAACTAATACATGTCTTCAGTATGGATAGGATCTTCGAGGCGTTATTTATATCCGGTTGGCAGTCGGGAATGGCAGTTAGTCATTTACTCGTAGTATTTACTCTTTGTGGTTTCCTACTCGTTAGTCTGTTTAACCAATGGCAAATCTCACTCACCGCCCCCAGTGGGTTGTTTGCGTTTTTAGGCCTAGTGCTGATTACTGCACTGTCTTTACCCATGCAGGGTTTATCGACAGCTGTGTGGCTCATCTTGTTGGGGCACTATGCAAATGAGTCTTGGTTGAAGGGAATGGGTATTGTTTCAGGGTTGGTTTTTGCTGGTGGTTATTATTATTCATTAGAGACAACGCTGATGCTTAAGTCGCTGTATTTGATGGGATTAGGATTGTTACTGCTTGCCGCGAGATTAGTGATGTGGCGTTACTTTCCTATCTCAGACACACAAGCAGAGTTAGAGGAGCATGTGTAATGGGGACGGCGATGTTGTATTTAGCGAACAGCCACCGAAGAGTCCTATTATTGGTTGTTGTTACTGTGGTGGCCTTGCTGACGATGGTGAATTGGCGAATCGCCCAGTTTGAGCAGTTATTGCAAGATGGCAAAGTGGTGCGTTTTGCCTTAGCGCCAGTGGATCCTCGCTCGATTATGCAGGGGGATTATATGGCCTTGGAATATGCCATTGCACAGGAGGTACGCGCCGCGTTGCCTGAGGGGATGACGCAGGGGCAACTACTGTTGACTCTCGATTCGCAAAAAGTGGCGCACTTTGTCGGTATTTACCGTGACCAGCCCAAAGCCGCCGATCAACTCACCGTAGATTTTCGCCTGCGCAATCATAGGGTAAAGCTGGCCTCAAATAGTTTTTTCTTTGAAGAGGGCCAAGCTGACCACTTCAGCCAAGCCAAATACGGCGAGTTCAGAGTCAGCGAACGGGGAGAGTTGTTGTTGGTGACGCTGCTTGATGAGCAGCTGCAACCGCTATAACGGGAAACCGTAATGGATGTTAACAAGATGGTGAGTTAGGCTCGCCATCTTCGCTATTTTTCCTAGTACAATCCGCTAAATCGTCGCCTAAATATCCATCTTAAGTTGCAACTTAAGTGCAACTAATTTGTAACCTTGATTCCCTATAGTATCGTCAGTTTTCGAAGCTGAATGCTTCGTAAAATGGTCAATCATAAACTCAAATATCAATATAAAAGATACTTTTAGGGGTCATTATGTTTAATAACAAAACGCTGTTGGCGTTAGCCATCAGTAGCATCTGTGGCGTTGCTCATGCTGCCGATAATCTAATTATTTCTGAATATGTTGAAGGCAGCGGCAATAACAAAGCCATTGAGCTGTACAACCCAACCGCCAACAGCATCGACTTAAGCCAGTATCAATTGCGCTTCTATTTTAATGGCAGCACAAATGTGGGCACGACTATCACCCTGAATGGCACCTTAGCGGCAGGGGCAACTTATGTTGTCGCTGATAACGACGCATCGGCCGATATTCTGGCGGTGACGAATCAACAAAGCAGCGCGAGTTTTTTCAATGGTGACGATGCCATTGTGTTGACCTATCAAGACCAAGTGATTGATAGCTTAGGCCAAGTGGGCGTCGATCCTGGCAGTGAGTGGGGCAGTGGCGATTTATCGACCCAGGACAACACGCTACGCCGCAATCCCGATCAGTTAATCGCCGATCCTATTATTGATGATGCTGTCACCTTTAATACATGGTTAGGTTTTGCCAAAGACGATATCTCGGATTTGGGTAAGTTCAGTGCAGGCACACCTACCGATCCTGTTGAGCCGCCACCGAGTTCATTAGCCTGTGGTGAAGCCTCAACGCCTATTCATGCTCTGCAAGGTTCGACCAATGTCAGTCCGTTAAACGGACAAACCTTAGTGGTTGAAGCCATAGTGGTGAGTAATCAAGAAGCTGGCCTAAAGGGCATCTTCGTGCAAATGGCCGACAACGAAGCCGATAACGATCCACAAACCTCGGAAGGGGTGTTTGTTTATACCGGTAATGCGCCTACGGGTTACGTGGCGGGCGACCGTGTACGCTTAAAGGCTAAAGTCACTGAATATCAAGGCTTAACGGAACTGACTACCGTTGCCGATCATAAACTTTGTGCAGCAGGACAAACCTTACCGACAGCCGCCGTGGTGACCTTGCCTGTGAATTCGAGCGATGACTTTGAACCCTTTGAAGGCATGCGCGTACGCTTTAGCCAAGATTTGGTCGTGAACGAAGTCTACAATTTGGGCCGCTATGGTGAAATTTCACTCGGTAGCAGCCGTCACTTTATTGGGACACAAGTCGCTGCGCCAGGTGCCGATGCTTTAGCCGTCACGGCGGCCAATCTCAAAGACAGTATTTTACTCGACGATGGCTTAACGGCGCAGAACCCTGATCCGGTGATTTTCCCTGCGCCAGGTTTAAGCGCATCGAACACTGTGCGTGTGGGTGATAAAGCCACGAGCCTTACTGGTGTTATGCACTATGGCTTTAATCTTTATCGCATTATGCCGACTGAGCCCGTTAATTTTGTAGCGGAAAATCCTCGCCC
>NZ_AKZL01000031.1:0-56076 GCF_000282755.1 Shewanella sp. POL2 | reverse complement strand
CACTAATGTGGGCTTTTTTACTACGCAAAGTTGCGATCCTTAATCGGGGCTGAGCTCACCAACTAAGTTTTGCAACATAGCAGCCTTAATTTCGCTCGGCTTTAAGTTTTTCGACAGCAGATAATGTAACTTAGCCAATGCAGCCTCAATGGTCATATCTGCGCCACTGATCACGCCTGCTTTAGCGAGGGCGTTTCCCGTTGCATAACCGCCCATATTCACTTTGCCTTGGAAACACTGAGTTAGGTTCACTAACACAATTCCCCGTTCATCCGCTTGCTTTAGGGTATCAAGTAATGCCGTATCTTGCGGTGCATTCCCTACACCAAAGGTCAGTAAAATGAGCGCCTTAACGGGTTGCTGTAGAATATTCTCAAAAATCTGCGTGGAGATACCAGGGTATAGGGTGACCACACCGACAGGCTGAGGGCTGATATTAGCGACTTCTAACGGCTTATCGCTTGGCGTGGCAATTTTACCTGCGCGCAGATTAATTTTGATCCCCGCTTCAAGCAGTAAGGGGAAGTTTGGTGAGGCAAAGGCATCGAAGCCATCGGCGTGGGCTTTGGTAGAACGATTGCCACGGAACAGTTTGTTATTAAAGAATAAGCAAACCTCAGCCACTGGATAATTAGCAGCGATATACAAAGAGTTGAGCAGGTTGGTTTGGCCGTCGGAACGCAACTGCGCCAAGGGGATTTGTGAGCCGGTGACGATAACTGGCTTTGATAGGCCTTGAAGCATAAAGGATAAGGCTGATGCAGTATAGGCCATGGTATCAGTGCCGTGGAGGATCACAAAGCCATCGTACTTGTCGTAATTGGCCTTGATATCATCGGCAATCATTTGCCAGTCGGTCGGTGCCATGTTTGATGAGTCGATGAGCGGGCAGTACTCGTGGATCACAAACTCAGGCATTTCAGCATGGTAAAACTCGGGCATGGATTGGACGCATTGGGTCAAAAATCCTGCTACTGGTGCAAAGCCATTATCGGTTTTTTGCATGCCTATGGTGCCGCCCGTGTAGGCGACATAAATGGAGCGTTTAGTCATTCTTGTCGTTATCTTAGCTTCACGTGGGCTAATTATACGATTTTGCTGACATAAACCCAATAAAAAAGCCCGAGGTATCGGGCTTTTGTGTCTTTCATCTTGAGTCTGCGCTAGTTTATCGCACAGCTGTCACAATATACATACACATGATTAGGGTCATTAAAGGCCGCGATAGTCTTTAAGCTACCGGTCCATTGGCTCAGCATTTGCTCAAGCAGCGTTGAATGGCTGAGTGAAGCGGGTAAATAAGCCGACACTGAAGCAAACATTTGCTGCACAAAACGCTGCTCAGGCGTGAGTTCTTGCTCAATCACACGGGTATCGAACAGGCTTAAATCCGCCAGTTTTGCTGCTTTCGCGACAGCTTGGTCTATATCACCTAGCTCGTCAACTAAGCCTAGTTCTAGAGCTTTTTTACCACTCCACACACGGCCTTGGGCGATGTTATCCACTTGTTCTAAGGTCATTTTTCGTTCCTTAGCCACCAGTGAAATAAAGTCTAAGTAGCCACGCTCAATATGGCGCTGGATTACCGATTCAATTTGTGGCGAGAGGGTGCGCGTGACTGATAAACCCGCCCATTCAGAGGTTGATACGCCGTCGGTATGGATGCCTAAACTGGCGAGTGAATCTTCGAAGGTGGTGATCATCCCGAAGATGCCGATAGAGCCCGTCAGTGTTGTTGGTGTCGCGAAGATATAATCGGCGCTGGCCGAAATCCAATAACCGCCGGATGCCGCAAGGCTACCCATACTGACCACCACAGGTTTACCCGCCGCTTTGAGGGCGAGTAATTCTTGGCGGATTTGCTCCGAGGCAAAGGCGCTACCGCCAGGGCTGTCAACTCGTAACACCAGCGCTTTAATATGTTTATCAAATCGCGCCTTACGAATGAGTTCAGCCGTGCTATCGCCACCAATCTGCCCGGCGGGTTGGCTGCCATTTAAAATAGTGCCGCTGGCAACGATAATACCAACACTGTCTTGCTCAACAAAGCTTGGCAGAGGTGTCACTAGGGTTAAATAGTCGTAAAAGCTGACCTGCTTAAAGCTGTCACCCGACTTTTCTTTACCCACGGTCTCAAGCATAACTTTGCGGAAATCTTCATCGGTCGCTAGGGTATCGACCCATTTCATATTGAGGGCCATAGTCGCAGAATCGCCCTCAGCCTTATCGAGTTGTGCAAGGTAGTTTGCCGAGTCCAAAACCAAGGCTTTGGTATCAATTTGGCGATTTGTTGCCACCGTTTGAGTGTAACTTTGCCAAACATCAGCAAGTAGGACGCTGCTGGCCTCTCTGGCCGCATCTGACATATCGTCACGCATATAAGGTTCTACTGCGGATTTAAACGTCCCAACACGGAAGATATGTGCTTTTATCTTGAGTTTTTCGAGGGCGGATTTGAAGTATTGGTTATACATACTTAATCCCTCAAGTGAGACGCTACCTTGAGGATTGAGGTAAATAGTATCGGCAAAACTGGCAAGAAAATATTGGTTTTGTTCGTAATAGTTACCAATCGCTACGACCTTTTTGCCGCTTTCTTTAAAACGATTTAAGGCGTCGCCAATGGATTGTAATTTGCTGATCCCCGCACGTTTTAGCTCTGCCAAGTCTAAGACTATAGTGCTTATCCTGTTATCGTGCGCCGCGTTATCAATCACATAGATAATATCCGCCAGTAGGATTTCGCCATCGCTGCTGCCGTTATTACCTTGCTTGAGTGCGGCTTCAAGCGGGTCGACCTGTTGTTTTTGATCAACAATCGATCCCGCAAGATTAAGTACCAGTGCCGAATTATCTTCGACCTGAATATCTTCACTACTGCCAATGACAATCAGAATCATGGCGAGGAGGCCAAAAAAGATCAGGTTGAGTATGAATTTACGGATCCCGTTAAGGGCGTTCCAAATGAATAAGCATATTCTCTTGAAAAACGATGGGTTAGCGGACATTAGCCACTCCTTTGCATATCGAATGTGCCAATGCTAACTGAAAATCTCTTCACTGGCTAAACACAATTGTAAAGGTTTTTAACTTTTAACCCGTTAGCAACAGTTGAGCTTACATTTGACTCAAGGTATGCTCATTTAAATCACTTGTTTAAAAAGGATGTTTGAATGTCGTTTCCCCATTTATTAGAACCCTTAGATCTGGGATTTACCCAGCTAAAAAACCGTGTGCTAATGGGCTCCATGCACACGGGGTTAGAAGAAGAAAAGGGCGGATTTGAGAAACTGGCAGCGTTTTATAAAGAGCGTGCGTTGGGCGGTGTAGGATTGATCGTCACTGGCGGAATTTCACCAAACCTACGTGGCCGCTTAACTCCCCATGCTTGTCAGTTGAGTTTCCCCTGGCAAGTGGGCAAGCACCGCATTGTGACTCAAGCGGTGCATGAAGCCGGAGGTAAAATCTGTATGCAAATCCTGCATGCTGGCCGCTATGGTTATCATCCTTTTTCGCAGGCACCGAGTAAAATCAAATCGCCGATTACTCCCTTTACGCCTTCGGCCATGTCGAGCCGTCAAGTACGTGCCACCATTAAGGATTACGCCAGTTCTGCCGCCTTAGCGAAAAGAGCAGGGTATGATGGCGTTGAAGTGATGGGCTCTGAGGGGTATTTGATCAACCAATTTATCAGTTCCCGGACCAATACGCGCACCGATGAATGGGGCGGCAGTTTTGAAAAACGCGCGCAATTTCCGCTAGAGATTGTGAATGCCATTCGTGCCAAAGTGGGCAAAGACTTCATCATTATTTTCCGTTTATCTATGCTCGACTTAGTCGATAACGGCTCCACTTGGGACGAAGTTGTGCAACTGGCCAAATGGCTTGAACATGCGGGAGTGTCTATTATCAATACTGGGATTGGCTGGCATGAGGCCCGTGTGCCAACCATTGCGACTAGCGTGCCCCGCGGCGCCTTTGCTTGGGTGACCGAAAAACTTAAGAAGTCGGTTTCAGTGCCCTTGATTGCCACAAACCGTATTAATACGCCTGAGATTGGCGAGCAAATCATCGCCTCTGGTCAAGCGGACATGGTATCTATGGCGAGGCCGTTCCTAGCTGATCCTGAGTTTGTGAATAAAGCGGCGGCCAATACGCCAGAGCTGATTAATACCTGTATTGGTTGTAATCAGGCCTGTTTAGATCATACCTTCTCTCTGAAACGTGCCACCTGCTTGGTCAATCCTCGTGCCTGTTATGAGACCGAAATTAACTTTTTACCTACCAATAAAAAGAAGCGAATTGCAGTGATGGGCGCGGGTCCCGCAGGCATGGCATTTTCGGTGTATGCAGCGATGCGTGGTAATGAAGTCGTGCTTTTTGAGGCGAAATCCGAGGTGGGAGGTCAGTTTAATCTGGCACGTAAAATCCCAGGAAAAGAAGAGTTTAACGAGACGATTCGCTATTTCCTTAATCAAATCAAACTGCATAAAATCGATTTGCGCTTAAATACTCGCTTGGATGCTAAGGTACTGGAAACCGAAACGTTTGATGAAATCGTCATTGCTTCCGGCGTGGTCCCGCGCGAGTTGAGCTTGCCAGGATTTGATAGCCCCAAAGTGGTGGATTATCAACAGGTGCTGACGGGCCAAGCTACGATTGGCAACAAAGTGGCCCTGATTGGTGCTGGCGGTATTGGCTTTGATATGGCGCATTACCTCTGCGAATCTGAGTCTAGCACCCTCAATCCTGAAAAATGGTTAAAGCAGTGGGGTATAGACAAGCAATATCAGCATGCGGGTGGATTAGCCGAGCCTGAAGTGGATAATAGCGATCACAGACAAGTTTATTTGCTGCAACGTAAGACCTCTAAGATGGGCCAAGGTTTAGGTAAAACCACCGGTTGGATCCACCGTTTAGTGTTAAAACAGCACAATGTGAAAATGAAAACCGGCGTCAACTATGAAAAGTTTGATGACGCTGGCCTACATATTCGGGTTGGTGAGCAAACTGAAGTGCTAGCCGTGGATAATGTGATCCTCTGCGCCGGACAAGAATCAAACCGCACCTTAGTCGATGAGATGAAAGCAACGGGTATTCCGGTGCATTTGATTGGCGGTGTCGATGTTGCCGCTGAGCTGGATGCAAAACGGGCCATTCGTCAAGGCGCCGAGCTTGCTATGCGGCTGTAGTTTTTAAGCGGTTTCACCAATAAAAAGCCTGAGTCTGACTCAGGCTTTTTTGTTGATTGATATGAAGATAAGCGCTTATCTATATGAGTGGGCCATTTGCTTAGTTGGGTAAATGCCCATAACTGACGACTCGAGTGACTTGCCTCTGGCCATTGGTGTGTTGCCAGACCATTAAAAATTTGGCTTTGCCGTTAAACTGCCAGTTTCTTGGCTGCAAAATTTATGTACACCCTCTGTTATCGCGCCAAAGTCCTTGATGGGATAGGGGCTTGAAAGCTTTCTTAGACGCGAGTGAGCGTGAGTATTGACCGCAGGCAAAGTTTTTGGTGTTGTTGATCATCGACTCGCGAACCCAAGTCACACCCGAAAATGCCTAAGAGTTTAAGACAACTATTTTAGTCTTCAACCACTTCTTGCTGTGGCACGGCTTTGAGGTTGGCGGTTTTACGTGTAGATGTAGACTGAGCGCGGGTGTGGCAAGAATAGGTCACCACGGCAGCGCCTTCGGGCGATAAGTCGAGTTCTAAATCTTCGCTGGGTATACAGCAGCAGGGCAGACATTCGTCGGCATTGAGATCGGCTAGAGGCTCGGTTAAATAGCTGACACGACCACTAAGCACTTTTGTTTTACAGGCACCACAAAAGCCACTACGACATTCAGAGAAAATTCTGACTTTTTTGGCTTCAAGAGCTTGCAGTAAAGAGCCGTGCTGCGGGGTAAATAGCAGCACAGGTTGCCCTTGCAGGCGCACAATGGGCGCCTTGGCAAAGGGATTATTCAATGGATGGCTCTTTAGCTGGTTCGACTTAGTCATTTCGTAATCTAGTCATTTCACAATCAAAAGTGATTAGAGATCGAAATCAAGAAATTCATCACTGTCGACGGCTGCATCAATTTGGCCGACCAGATAGGATGACACTTCCACTTCTTGGGGAGCCACTTGTACCGCGTCACTCTCTAGCCAGTTTTTCATCCATGGCAGTGGGTTAGTTTGTTCTGCATAAGGTAGCGGCAGGTTAACTGACTTCATCCGTTGGTTGGTAATGTACTCAACATATTGGCAGAGGATCTGCTCGTTTAGACCGATCATTGAGCCGTCTTTGAACAAGTATTTCGCCCATTCTTTTTCTTGTTCGGCGGCTTTTAGGAACAGGTTATAGGCTTCCTGTTGGCATTCTGCGGCAATCTCGGCCATCTCAGGATCGTCTTTGCCGCCCTGCATAATGGTTAAGATATGCTGAGTGCTGTTTAAGTGCAGCGCCTCGTCACGGGCGATAAGACGAATAATTTTCGCGTTACCTTCCATAAGTTTACGCTCAGCGAAGGCAAATGAGCAGGCAAAGCTCACGTAGAAGCGAATGGCTTCGAGCGCGTTAACTGACATCATGCACAGGTATAGCGCTTTTTTCAGGGTGCGGGTATTTACCTCTAAAGGCTCACCATCAATCACATGGGTGCCTTCACCGAGTAAATGATATGTCTGGGTTAATTTGATGAGGTGATCGTAGAACTCTGCAATGTCTGTGGCACGGCGCAGGATCTCATGGTTTACCACGATATCGTCAAAAATTACCGAAGGATCGTTGACGATATTGCGAATAATATGAGTGTATGAGCGCGAGTGAATGGTCTCGGAGAATGACCAGGTTTCAATCCAGGTTTCTAACTCAGGCAGTGACACCAGTGGCAAAAAAGCTACGTTAGGCGAGCGACCTTGAATTGAATCGAGCAGCGTTTGGTATTTCAGGTTCGAAATAAAAATATGCTTTTCATGATCGGGTAGTGAGTTGTAGTCGATTTTATCGCGGCTCACATCGACTTCCTCTGGGCGCCAGAAGAAAGACAGCTGCTTTTCAATTAGTTTTTCAAACACTTCATATTTTTGTTGGTCATAACGTGCGACGTTTACCGATTGTCCGAAGAACATGGGTTCACGGGTGGCATCGTTGGGTGTTTGGCAAAAAGTAGAGTAGGTCATGGTACGAGTATTCCAATAAGTCGGGATCCCATTGGGATCCCGCAACCGTTAACATTGAAGATTAGATTTTGCAAGCGCCGCCAGCACAGCCGTCATCTTCTTTCTCTATGTTGGTAATGTCATCGTGTTGATCCGATGCACCATCGCGAGTGTTATGGTAGTACAGTGTTTTTACACCTAACTTGTAGGCATTGAGTAAGTCTTTTAGCAGGGTCTGCATTGGGACTTTACGGCCCTCAAAACGCGCTGGATCATAGTTTGTGTTGGCCGAAATCGCTTGGTCAACGAACTTTTGCATGATACCCACAAGCTGTAAGTAACCTTCGTTGCTTGGCATTTGCCATAACAGCTCGTAGTTGTATTTCAGCTCATCAAAATCGGGTACCACTTGCTTTAACTGGCCATCTTTACTGGCTTTGACACTGATCAAGCCGCGTGGCGGTTCGATACCGTTGGTGGCGTTTGAGATCTGTGATGAAGTCTCAGACGGCATCAGTGCAGACAATGTCGAGTTACGTAAACCGTATTCTTTAATGTCGTTACGCAGCGCTTCCCAGTCTAAATGCAATGGCTCACTGCAAATCTTATCTAGGTCACGTTTGTAGGTATCGATAGGTAAAATACCTTGAGCGTAAGTGGTCTCATTAAATAATGGGCACGCACCTTTTTCTTTCGCCAGATTCATTGACGCTTTGAGCAGATAAAACTGAATCGCTTCAAAGGTCTTGTGAGTCAGATTGTTCGCGCTACCATCGGAGTACTTCATACCATTCTTCGCTAAATAGTTAGCGAAGTTGATAACACCAATCCCTAAGGTACGACGGTTCATCGACGAAATCTGCGCCGCTTTGATTGGATAATCTTGGTAATCCAGCAGGTTATCTAAGGCTCGCACGGCTAAATCAGCTAATGGCTCCAGTTCCGCTAAATCGGTAATTGTCCCCAGGTTTAATGCCGACAGTGTACAAAGGGCGATTTCGCCGTTTGGATCGTCAATGTTATTCAATGGCTTAGTCGGCAGAGCGATTTCAAGGCAGAGGTTAGACTGTCTGATCGGTGCAACTTTTGAGTCAAATGGACTGTGGGTGTTACAGTGATCCACGTTTTGAATGTAGATACGGCCCGTTGAAGCACGTTCTTGCATCATCAGTGAGAACAGATCCACCGCTTTTAATGTCTTTTTGCGAATGCTGCTGTCTTGCTCATATTGCAGATATAAACGCTCAAATTCGGCTTGATCTTCAAAGAAGGCATCGTAAAGACCGGGTACGTCCGATGGGCTGAACAGGCTGATATTTTCGCCTTTGATCAGACGTTGATACATGAGTTTATTCAGTTGCACGCCGTAGTCTAAATGACGGATACGGTTATCTTCAACGCCACGGTTATTTTTCAGTACTAGCAGCGATTCAACTTCTAAGTGCCAAATAGGATAGAAGAGGGTAGCTGCACCGCCGCGCACGCCGCCTTGCGAGCACGATTTCACCGCAGTTTGGAAATACTTGTAGAAAGGTAAGCAACCCGTGTGGAAGGCTTCGCCACCACGGATTGGGCTTCCTAATGCACGGATACGACCAGCGTTGATACCGATACCAGCGCGTTGGCTCACGTATTTTACGATAGATGATGCTGTCGCGTTGATTGAATCCAAGCTATCGCCACATTCAATCAGTACGCATGAGCTAAACTGACGAGTCGGCGTACGCACTCCCGCCATGATAGGCGTTGGCAGTGAAATCTTAAAAGTCGATACTGCGTCGTAAAAATCTTTGACGTATTGCAGACGCGTTGCCTTTGGATAGCGGGCAAACAAACAGGCCGCCACCAGAATATAGAGGAACTGGGCGCTCTCATAAATCTCGTGGGTGACGCGGTTTTGAACCAGATACTTACCTTCAAGCTGTTTTACGGCTGCGTAGGAGAAGTTCATATCGCGCCAATGGTCGATATAAGTATCCATAATATCGAGTTCTTCGCGGGTGTAATCCTGCAGAATATGCATATCATACTTACCCAACTCTACCAGCTTAGTGACATGGTCATATAACTTGGGTGGCTCGAACTGACCAAAAGCCTTCTTACGCAAATGGAATACGGCTAAACGCGCAGCCAGAAACTGATAATCGGGTGACTCAGGGGAAATTAAATCCGCCGCAGATTTGATGATCGTTTCGTGGATAGCTTCGGTTGGGATCCCATCGAAAAACTGTAAATGCGTGCGAAGTTCAACTTCAGAAACAGAAACGTTTTTTAACCCCTTGGCTGCCCAAGTAATTACGCGGTGTATTTTGTCGAGATCAATTGTCTCACGTGCACCACAGCGTTTTGTAACTGTCATATTGCTATTCATTGAAGAGAGGCCTTGGTTCTGATATCTGTTCAGGTGAACTAAGTCACCGTACGTTTCCTTGTAAAACAATCAACCTGAAAACCCTTAATACTGTTGACTATGGTGAAAATAGTCGATTTAGCGGGGAACTTCTAGTGTGTCTGATTGCTACCTATACACAAGATATGGTGTTTTAAATAATCTGAGATACAAGATAGTGAGGTTTGCTATTATTTGCAAGTCTCAATTTAGGGGGTATCTTGTGGATATCTTGAGGATAAAAAAATGCGTTAGTAATGACTAACCCTGTAGCTCAAATTGAGATTAGCGTGCGTTTGATATGGCGAATTTTTATTCCGATCCCGCAGTGTGATCGATCGCTAAAATAAGCAGCGATCACGATCGCGGGGATTGACCCATAGCGTTAATTCTATTAATAGCTATCAGCAAGAATCCTGATTCGTGCTTATTTTGTTAACGCTTGGCTTAGTGCCGAATATAAATTCGAAGGCGTCGTAAACTGTGCATAGGCAGGCCATGCATCGGGTGTATCGTCTTCGCCCAAATATCCCCACAGCGCTACACCGCCGAGCATGCCCGCCGCTTGGGCTGCGAGTAAATCCCGCTCGGCATCGCCTAAATAAAGGATTTGCTGTGGCTTGCACTGCAACTGCTGCGCGCCTAATAACATAGGTGCGGTATGGGGCTTAGGGTAACGGGTCGAATCGCCGCTGATCATCACTGGCATACGCGAGCTGAGCTTAAGTTTATGTAACAGGGGACGAGTAAAGCGGGCAGGTTTATTGGTGATGACTCCAAATGGCACGCGGCATAACTCGAGCCAGTCAAGCAGAGGGGAAATACCTTCAAACAATTGGCAATGGTCGCCATTGATCCTTTGATAGTGGGCAAGGAGTCCTTGCTGGACTTGGGTGCGTAGCACTTCATCTGCGCCTGGAATGGCCGCATCGACTAAGGCAAAGCTGCCATGGGAGGCGGCGCTACGCATGTCTGCAAAGGGTTTTGCTGCAATACCGACATCAGACAAACTGAGGTTAAGGGCCTGAACCAGATCCGGCGCGGTATCGGCAAGGGTACCATCAAGGTCGAATAAGACCCCTTTAACCTCAGCTAAACTCATCTTAATCTGCCTTTTGCGTTGCTATCATATAGTTTACATCGACCTTAGATGTGTACTTAAAAATCCCTGTTAACGGGTTATAAGTGATCCCAAGGGCGTCTTTGCAGATGAGGTCGGTGTTATCGACTAACTCAATCAATTCGGAAGGTTTAATAAACTTATTATGATCATGAGTGCCGATGGGCAGCATTTTCAGTAAATATTCGGCGCCAATAATGGTTTCAACAAAGGATTTAACATTGCGATTAATTGTAGAGAAAAACACAAAACCACCAGGTTTTACCATATCGCAGCAGGCTTGGATCACTGATTGGGGATTGGGTACGTGTTCGAGCATCTCCATGCAGGTCACCACATCATAGTATTCGCGGTGATCTTCCCTATGAGCCTCGGCGGTGTTTTTCACGTAATTGATGCTCACACCGGTTTCCAGCGCATGCAAGCGTGCAACTTCTAACGGTTCTTCACCCATATCAAGACCATCAACCACTGCACCGATGCGCGCCATACTTTCGGATAAAATGCCACCGCCGCAACCGACGTCGAGCACTTTTTTACCAAAAATCCCACCAGCAGTCTGATCGATATAGTTTAAGCGAAGGGGATTTAATAGATGCAGCGGTTTAAACTCGCCATTGAGATCCCACCAGGTTTCGGCCATACGTTCAAACTTTGCGATTTCCTGTGGGTCTACGTTGGTATTCTGTTGCATGCGATTACCTAAAGCGGCTGAATAGTGCGGCTATTATAACGACAATGGTGGATAAACACAGTATTGGCTGATTCTAAGTCTTTGTGGTTGAGTGAAATTTCAGCAATTATCATTAATTCTTGAACACTTTGTGAAGCGGAGCGGTTTTTCTGCTCGGATATTAATCAAGTCTTGGACTCAATTTCGCCATTAACAACCGATTTTATCGGGTTTAAAAGTGCAAATTGACAGTGTTTTCATCTATTAAGCCACATCCTTCTCAATTCGCGCAGGATAGGTCTGGCGACATTAAATAACTGTGTTAGAATGCCAAATCACGTTTTTGGGCCGCTCAATGATACGGATTATGCGTTGTCGGCTAATTTTCAGGGGAACGAGCAGTTTATGACTGATCTGGCATCATCTATTTCGCCAATTAATATCGAAGACGAACTAAAGAATTCGTACCTTGATTACGCCATGAGCGTCATCGTAGGACGTGCATTACCAGACGTGCGTGATGGCCTTAAGCCTGTACATCGCCGCGTGCTGTTTGCCATGAGTGAATTGAAGAACGATTGGAACAAGCCGTACAAAAAGTCTGCCCGTGTGGTCGGTGACGTGATCGGTAAATATCACCCCCATGGTGACTCGGCGGTATACGACACTATCGTGCGTATGGCTCAGCCTTTCTCACTGCGTTACACCTTAGTCGACGGTCAAGGAAACTTCGGTTCGGTTGACGGTGACTCTGCCGCGGCAATGCGTTATACCGAAATCCGCATGGATAAGTTAGCGCACCAGCTCCTCGCCGATCTTGAAAAAGAAACCGTTGACTATGTGCCAAACTACGACGGCACAGAACAAATTCCTGCGGTATTACCGACACGCGTACCTAACCTGTTGATTAACGGTTCATCGGGTATTGCGGTGGGTATGGCGACGAACATCCCGCCACACAACTTAACGGAAGTGGTTAAAGGCTGTTTAGCGCTTATCGCCGATCCTGCGCTGTCGATTGAACAGCTCATGGAATATATTCCTGGCCCTGATTTCCCAACGGCGGCGATCATCAATGGTCGTAAGGGCATTATCGATGCGTACAAGACGGGGCGCGGCCGCGCCGTTATGCGCGCGCTGGCTGAAGTCGAAACCGAAGATAACGGCCGTGAACGTATTATCGTCACCGAAATTCCTTATCAGGTGAACAAGGCGAAACTCATCGAGAAAATCGCTGAGCTAGTTAAAGATAAGAAGATTGAAGGCATTAGCGGTCTGCGCGATGAGTCTGACAAAGACGGTATGCGCATCGTTATCGAAATCAAGCGTGGCGAAGTGGGCGAAGTTGTTCTGAACAACCTCTATGCCCAGACACAAATGCAATGTTCTTTTGGTATCAACATGGTGGCTTTGACCAATGGTCAGCCTAAGTTGTTCAACTTAAAAGAAATGCTCGAATGCTTTATCCTGCACCGCCGTGAAGTGGTGACTCGCCGTACCGTATTCGAACTGCGTAAAGCGCGCGAACGCGCCCATATTCTTGAGGCATTAGCGGTCGCGCTGGCCAACATCGACCCGATTATTGCGCTGATCAAAGCTTCGCCAACGCCAGCAGACGCTAAAGTCAAACTGGTTGAGCAGGGCTGGGCGCTCGGTCATGTACAGGGCATGCTTGAAAAAGCGGGTGATGATGCGGCGCGTCCTGAATGGTTAGAGCCAGAATTCGGTATCCGTGACGGCTTATATTATCTGACTGAGCAACAGGCTCAGGCGATTCTAGAGCTGCGTTTACACCGTTTAACCGGTCTTGAGCACGATAAGATCATCGCTGAATACGAAGAGCTGCTCGAGTTCATCGCAGGTCTGCTGTTTATTTTGCGCAGCCCTGAGCGTTTGATGGAAGTGATCAAAGAAGAGCTGGAAGAAATTCTTGCTGAATATGGCGATGCGCGCCGCACGGTGATCAACGCCAACGAAATTGATATGAGTCTTGAAGACTTAATCAACGAAGAAGACGTGGTTGTGACCCTGTCGCACTTAGGTTACGCCAAATACCAACCGCTGAGCGATTACCAAGCCCAGCGCCGTGGTGGTAAGGGTAAAGCCGCAACTAAGGTGAAAGACGAAGATTTCGTTGAAAAACTGCTGGTTGCGAACACCCATGATACGATTCTGTGCTTCTCAGATTTTGGTAAGATGTACTGGCTCAAGGTCTATCAGTTACCGCTGGCGAGCCGGACATCGCGCGGTCGTCCGATTGTTAACTTGCTGCCACTGGCCGATGGCGAACGCATTACGGCGATTCTGCCGGTGCGTGAATACGCCGAAGATAAGTACATTATCATGGCGACCTCTAACGGTACCGTGAAGAAGACTGCGCTGACAGCTTACAGCAACCCACGTGCTAACGGCATTATCGCTGTTAACCTCAAAGACGGTGACCAACTGATCGGTGTCGATATCACCAATGGTGATGATGAGATCATGTTGTTCTCGAACGAAGGTAAAGTGGTTCGCTTTAAAGAAGGCGAAGAAGTTGCTGTCCTCGATGAAAACGGCAACCCAGTGCTGGATGAAGAAGGCAATCCACAAATCAACTTCAAGGGCGTGCGTCCAATGGGCCGCGGTGCGACCGGTGTTCGCGGTATCAAGCTTGAAGAAGGCCAAAAAGTGGTGTCTCTCATCGTACCTAAGGGCGATGGCGCTATCCTAACCGTGACTGAAAACGGCTATGGTAAACGTACTGAACTGTCTGAATACCCATCTAAGAGCCGCGCGACCAAAGGTGTGGTATCGATCAAGGTGAGTGAGCGTAACGGTGCAGTTGTTGGCGCGGTACAAGTTGGCGGCAATGATGAAATCATGCTGATCAGCGACAAAGGTACCTTAGTGCGTACGCCGGCGAACGGTGTGTCTATCATCGGCCGTAACACCCAAGGTGTGACCATTATCCGCACCGCAAGTGATGAGAAAGTGGTTGGTCTGCAACGTATCGATGAGATCCAAGGCGACGAAGATGAAGTCGAGCTGGATGAAAACGGTATGCCAATCGTCCCAGTTGTCGCTGAAGGTGACTCTGTTCAACAAGAGCCTTTAGAGGAAGAGGATGAACTGGAAGAAGAATTAGACGAAGACGAAGAGCTTGACGACGAGCAAGACGAAGACTAATTCGAAAGCATAAAAACGAGCGTCCAATTGGACGCTCGTTTTTTTCATGGCAACGTTTTATTTTATGAATTCTAATATCATGGTTTGTAAATAAGGAGAGTGGCAGTGAGCGCGATTTATAATTTCTGTGCAGGTCCTGCGATGTTACCCGCAGCGGTAATGAAAAAAGCACAACAGGAATTACTCGATTGGAATGGGCTAGGTGTCTCCGTGATGGAAGTCAGCCACAGAGGTAAGGAATTTATCGCGCTGACCAAGCAAGCTGAGGCGGATTTACGCGAGCTGATGCACATTCCACAAAACTATCATGTGCTGTTTATGCACGGCGGTGGTCGCGGTCAGTTCTCTGCCGTTGTGAATAATTTTTTAGGCAACCAAGGCCGAGCCCTGTATTTAGTCAGTGGTCAATGGTCTTCTGCGGCATTAGCCGAAGCACAAAAGCTGGCGGGCGACGCGCAAATTGATAGCCTTAACATTGTTGAAAAACATAATGGACTCAATGCAGTAGTGCTGCCTGATCTGCATAAGATTGATGCCGATTACCGTTATGTGCATTACTGCCCAAATGAGACAGTTGATGGTATCGAAATTTTTGATGAGTTAGACAGTCCATGGCCAATTGTTGCCGATTTATCTTCAACCATTATGTCGCGTGAAATCGATGTCAGCCGTTACGGCTTAATTTATGCTGGCGCGCAAAAGAACATTGGTCCTTCGGGCTTATCTATTGTGATCGTGCGTGATGATATGTTGAAACTGCCGAGTTTAACCCAATCATCCATTATGGATTATCGTTTAGCGGTGGAGCATGACTCTATGTTCAATACGCCACCAACATTTGCCTGGTACTTAGCGGCCGAAGTGTTTGCTTGGCTTAAATCGATTGGTGGAGTGGCGAGTATCGCAAAAATCAATCAGCAAAAAGCGCAAATGCTATATGCCTGTATCGATGCCAATCCTTTCTATAAAAATGGTGTCGTCGCGGCGAACCGCTCACAAATGAACGTGACTTTCCAACTGGCGGATGAATCCCTTGATGGCGCCTTCTTAAAAGAGGCCGAAGCGGCGGGCTTAGTGGCTTTAAAAGGACACCGAATTGTCGGTGGTATGCGTGCAAGCCTATACAATGCAATGCCACTGGAAGGTGTTGCCGCGCTGGTGACATTTATGAACGAGTTTGCAGCTAAACATCACAAGATGTAGTCCGCACTCACCCTATAGCGCATAAGTTTTAAGCTGTTATACGCAAAAAGCGAATGCACATATGCATTCGCTTTTTTGTTGGCAGGATTTGGTTAGATGCAACCCAGATAAGCTTGCGGCAATGGCACTTGTACCGAGCAAGCCTGTGAGCCGGCACGCATAACAGACCAATATACTTAGCTATCTATTGGGTAAGTTTTATCTTATTGTTTATCATCATTAAAAGTTGATATTTTGTTTTTTACCATAAGATAAATTACCAGGAAACCACTGATGGATTTAGCCAAGCTTTCGCGTATTAGTATGAAGCACTTAATCACTTTACACGTGATGCTCGATACTCTGAGCGTTACCGCCAGCGCTGAGCGCTTATGCTTAAGCCCTTCATCTGTCAGTAAAACCTTAAGTCAACTTCGAGACAGTTTGAATGATGAACTGTTTTACCGTAATGGTAATTCACTGGTTGCAACACCTTTAGCCAAACGATTAGGCCCAAGCGTGCAACAAATGATCAATGATATGAATCAGATCATGAGTCAAGATGCGTTTACCCCAATAAACTATGAGGGCCGTTTTTCGCTTGCAATGCGTGAAAGCACCTTTGAACTGCTGGCCGCCAAACTTAGCGCCCATATTTTGAGTTTGGCGCCCCATATTCATCTCGATATTTACAGCAAAGACAATATCGGTTTTGATGGACTCATTAATGGCTCGTTAGATTTTGTATTGTTACCCCATGATTTGAGTCAGCCTAATCCTTCGCAAGATGATCTAGTGTGGGAAACCTTATTCAGCGATGAAATGATTTGCCTAATGAACTCATCACATCCCTTGGCCAAACAATCGCATATCAGCTTTGATGATTATCTCAGCTTCAGCCATATAGGCATCACAGATACAGATCTGAGTACGCCCTATTTTGATATTTTACTCGCTCAGCAATCTCAAAAACGTGCCGTCCCCATTTCGGTGCCAGACTTTGGCAGTGCGGCGTTAATGTGTCACCACAGTGAACTGCTGTTTACCTGCTCGCGCCGCTGGGCATCTATCGCGAGCCAAGCCAAAGGCTTAACCGTGAAACCGTTACCCATCGAATATGGAAAAGTGGCTTATAGCCTCGTATGGCATAAACAAAGTATGAAGGATCCCGCACTACGTTGGTTGTACGAGCAGATCCTGCTTTGTAGCCGTTAAAGGTAGATGGACGGTAACACGATATTTGTTAAACCTCGCTGGGCAAGGGAGGCTGCTAAGGCTTCCATATCGGTTTGTGTGCAACTTGGCCAAGTTAACGCCTCATCAACCACGCCATGGTGGTGAAAGGCGTTTAATTTCAACCGCGTATCGGCGCCGAGTGTCAGTAAATAGCTAGATAGCGCGTCTATCTCCTGTTCAAAATCCGTAATACCTGGAATATGCAGCAACCTTACTTCATACAGTTTTTGCTGCTGCGCCAAAAGTTGAATGGATTTGAACACCGCATGGTTATCTCGCCCGGTAATGTATCTATGGGTATCTCGTTGCCATGCTTTAAGATCCACCATAGCGCCGTCTAAAAAGGGCAGCAGTTTATGCCAACCAGTGAGGCTCAAACTGCCATTGGTATCAAGCATACAGGTTAACTGTGATAACGACGTTGAGGCCTTAATCGCTTTAAATAATTCAATAATAAATGGCAGTTGTAGACTTGCTTCGCCGCCGCTCACCGTAATGCCATTAATAAAGTGACGCTGATGGTGAAGAATCGCCAAGATTTCTTCAACAGTGTATCGGGTGACTTTGGGATTGGCTTGTTTTGGACACACAGCAAGACAAGTATCGCACTGGCTACAACGGTCTTTATCCCAATGGATCTGATGCTTATTGTTAGCGTTTATCAATGTCAGCGCCTTGTCAGGGCAGGTGGCAATGCAATCACCACAGCCATCGCATAAGCCGATGGTATGTGGGTTATGGCAGTTCTTACATTGATAGTTGCAGCCCTGCAGGAATAACACGAGCCTGCTGCCAGGCCCGTCGACGCAGGAAAACGGCAATAGTTGGCTGACAATTGCCTGTTTATTTATGACCGGTTTAGTTAACAACACAGGGGGAGTGCTCATGGGCAATAACGCGTGCTTGGCGTTGCAATATGCCGGTATTTTGTGCTGCTTCAGCCCCTAAACCCGTGGTATTAAGGCGCGAACCGCATTGTTTAAATGCTTCAATATCAGAGCGTTTTACCATATAGCCAGTGACACGCATTAAATCGTTAGAGGCCACATTGGCGGTAAACTCCCTAAAACCTAGCTCAAGCGCCGCTTTACACAGTTGGAACATCGCTTGAGGATTCGATTTGACAGTTTCATCGATAGTCAAAATATCGCTAATCCCCGCCGTATAATACTGGTGATGCTGCGCGAGGGCTTGAATATGAGCGATGGGATTGGGTTCCGTGCCATAGGGAATACGAACGCCTGGCGTCACGTCTTTATCGAGGCTAATACCGCCCTGTGAATGCAGCAGCGCTCGTCCATGGTAGCCATAGGTGACGGGCGTGGATTTTACTATGGTATCGAGGGCGGCAGAAATGCGGTAGCCAAGTTGGTTTGCATCCATGCTATGGCCATAACCTGTGGGTTTGTTTGATTGAGATGATTTGTCTGTCTCACTTGTCATCTGAGCTTGCAGAATATTCACCGCTTCAGCCATACCGTAAATACCAAACATGGGGGCAAAGCGCGATTCATCAATCAATTGTTCTTTAACTAAAAAGCTATCAAAGAAGTGCGACTCTTGATGTAAAAATGCTGAGCGCGCCTCGATAAGTTCGAAGGTGAGTGAGCAGTAATAGGGCAAGACACGCTCAAAAAAGTCATTGATTGATGTGGCCTTTAATGCCACTTCTTTCAGATTGAGTCTAACCAAGGTATTAGCACCGCCTGCTAATGGTAAGGCATTGTAGCAACTCACAATACCAAAGCCGCGCTTGTCAAATGCACTGGCATGCAGAGGATAGTTGGCGATATGCGGTTTACTGCACTGACAAATATTGGTGGCCGCAATTTGCAATAATTCATCCGGCGTGACGGCGGGGTCATACATAAAGGTCAAATTGGGGGCAACTTGTTTGAGCTCGGCATCAATGCGCAGTAGGGTACGGCAAACAATATTGTCTGTCGGGCCAATATTGACGTGCATAAAGGCGTCGGGCAGGGTTCTGTCAAGCATTATCCAGAACAGCTTTAGTTTACGATAAAGGACATCTGCATCCATTCCTTCCACGAAAGGCATCAAAGTATCGTCCAACTGACCCAAATACACGGGGATATTGGTCACCGATGGCACATGGTGATACAGAATCGTTAAGGCATTGAGAGCTTCATCTAAATCCTGTGCAGGTGAAAGTTCTAAATATTCAGAGCCTTGCTGAAGATAACGGGCATAATCTGGCAATACATAGCGCGGTTTAAACGGTGTATGGCCTTCAAACATATCGCAGATAACGCCGTCATTCATCGCCGCGTTTACCTCAGTCGATATCGGCATGTAGGGCAAACTTGCCTCAGCCTCCAACGCTAAATAGTTAGATTTTTGCTTAGGTGAAAGCTGCGACTTAGTGACAATTTGCATTAATTTATCTTGTAATAACATGGCGGAATATCCACAAGCTTAATAATGACGATTAATTTACTCAGTGGCTCTGGCTTTAAAAAGTGAAAATTACCGTAGCTCCGATTGATAAAATGGAAATCCGCCGACCGAGATCACAACGTGCGGTTTATTGTGATAAGACCGTGGAGTCAACGTCATTCAAATAGGGTTTTACGATTGAAAATAAATGCTTAAAGGGTGACGATGGCGTGGCTTATGAGGTTTTTTGGGGAGAAACGAAAAGGAAGACTCGTCAATCCAAACTAAATAGAACTTGAGTGTAATATTGACAAGCGGTAGATAAACTCTGCTGCATCCTAGATAGAGAATACAGCAGAGTAAGTAGGTGGTTAAAAAGTACTAAATCGCTTGTATTTAAAGCACTTGTATTTAAAGCGTGTATTTAAAGCACTTTGGCAATCGACTTAGCTAAGTAATCCACATTGTCTTCGCTAATGCCTGCTATGCTAATGCGGCTTGACCCTACCATATAAATGCTAAATTCTTTCTGTAGACGCGCCACTTGCTCAGGATTAACTCCAAGGAAGGAGAACATGCCTTTTTGGCGAGCGATAAAGCTAAAATCGCGCTCAACACCATTGGCTTTGAGTTTTTCAACTAAAATCGCGCGGTTACCGTTGATACGGTCGCGCATCACTTTGAGCTCATCAAGCCATTCTTGGGTTAATTCTTTTGATCCTAAAATCGTCTCAACAATCGCCGCGCCGTGGGCTGGCGGCATGGAGTAGAGGCAGCGAACCACATAAAGCAGTACAGATTGCGCGATATTGGCGGTATTGGCATCTTTGGCAATCACAGAGCAGGAACCAATACGCTCACGGTACAGACCGAAGTTTTTCGAGCATGAGCTGCACAGGATCATATTATCGACCGCGGCAGCCATTTTACGCACGCCGTAGGCATCAATATCAACACCATCACCAAAACCTTGGTAAGCCATGTCGATAAGCGGGGTAAAACCTTGCTCTTTGGTGAGGGCAACCACTTTGTCCCATTGCTCAGTGGTTAAATCCATCCCACTTGGGTTATGGCAACAAGCGTGAAATAACACCACGTCATCAGGACTCACTTGCGATAATGCAGCAAGCATCTCATCAAATTTCAATGATTTACTATCGTAGTCATAATAGGGATAAGTTTTTACTGTGATCCCAGCAGCTTCGAATAAACCGGTATGGTTAGCCCATGTAGGATCGCTTACCCACAATACCGGATTAGGATTGCAGCGCTTAATAAAGTCACCCGCAACACGCAGGGCGCCTGTACCGCCGGGTGTGGAAACTGTACGAATACGGTTAGCGATAATCGCGCTATGATCACTGCCAAAGGCTAATTGTGTCATCAGGGTATTAAACAGAGGCGAGCCGGTTGGACCGATATAGACCTTTGTCGTCTCCGTTTCTAAACGAAATTTCTCGGCTTTTTTTACACAATTGAGAATGGGGGTGTTTCCCGCGGGGTCTTTATAAACACCGACACCTAAGTCTACTTTCTGTGGATGTGTGTCTTCGCGGTACTGGGTCAACAAGCCGAGGATCGGATCCGCAGGCATTGCGATGAGTGAGTTAAACATAGCTCCATCTACCTTTCTAGTTATTAAGCGACAGCATGAATCACATAGGATGTGCGTGATTTATCGATTGAAACCTAGGATAACGTGAATAGATGAAAACTTTAAAGTAAAAATGGTGTTTAGAGACCAATTAGTCTGGCAAAAAAGCCTGCCGAAAAAGCGTTTAGATCACAATTTCACCCATTATATTTAGTATTTTTGTTATTTTTAGGCTGACTTGAGTAAATTTCCGGTTTCAAAAGCCATTTTTTAGTAAAAAACGGTTGAATCCTGCGTCACTATCGGTAATTTTATAACGACGAAGCACCAACAAGGTCCCCAATCTCCTTTTATTAGTAACGTAAACTTGACGTCCTGTAGCGTGAAGTTGCCATTAGCCTATTCAGTTCGCGTGATGACATCAATCACGCCCAAAGAGAAAGAAGATTTATTCATGAAGCAATTACGTCTTGAACCTGTTGTGCAAGTCCGCGGTGAGATCAATATTCCCGGCTCAAAAAGTATTTCTAACCGCGCTTTATTATTGGCGACCTTAGCCAAAGGTACCACCACGCTCACCAATCTGCTCGACTCCGATGATATTCGCCACATGTTGGCGTCTTTAAAGCAGTTAGGGGTTGAATACCGTTTATCGCAAAACAACACTGTCTGTGAACTCATAGGGTTAGGTGGGACGATTTCGGCAGACAGCGCGCAAACGCTGTTTTTAGGTAATGCGGGCACGGCAATGCGGCCATTGTGTGCTGCGCTGACCTTGGGGCGAGGCGAATTTACCTTAACCGGCGAGCTGCGCATGGAAGAGCGTCCTATCGGTGACTTAGTCGATGCCTTAAGGCAACTTGGTGCCAATGTTGTGTATTTAAAAAATGACGGTTTCCCGCCTCTAACCATTAATGCGACAGGTCTTAATGGTGGTGATGTGGAAATTGCCGGCGATCTGTCTAGCCAATTCTTAACGGCGTTGTTAATGGTTGCGCCCCTTGCGAAGGGTAGCGTGAATATTCATGTTAAGGGAGAACTGGTTTCTAAGCCTTATATCGACATCACCTTAGCGCTGATGGCGCAGTTTGGGGTTAATGTTATCAATCATGATTACGCACGCTTTGAGATCCCCGTCGGGCAGCAGTATGTGTCACCGGGTAAAGTGTTAGTAGAAGGGGATGCCTCTTCCGCATCTTACTTTTTAGCGGCGGGTGCCATCAAAGGCGGTGAGGTGAAAGTCACTGGTGTTGGCCGTTTAAGCATTCAAGGCGATGTGAAATTTGCCGATGTGCTGGAAAAAATGGGCGCTGATATTGAGTGGGGCGATGATTATATTATTGCCCGTGGCGCGCCGTTAACTGCGGTTGATTTAGACATGAATCATATTCCCGATGCGGCGATGACCATTGCTACCGCAGCATTGTTTGCTAAGGGCACGACCACCATTCGCAATATCTATAACTGGCGCATTAAAGAGACCGACCGATTAGCTGCGATGGCCACAGAGCTGCGTAAAGTGGGAGCGTTAGTGGAAGAGGGGCATGATTATATTCAAATCACGCCGCCAGCAGTACTGAATACCGCAGAGATTGACACTTATAACGATCACCGCATGGCCATGTGCTTCTCCATGCTGGCCTTTGCCGATTGCGGGATCACTATTAATGATCCTGACTGCACCTCGAAAACCTTCCCTGACTATTTTGCTCAATTTGCCAGTCTGAAGGCCTAACGTTTTCAGCTAACAGATTGACTTCTGACCATATCAAACAAAAGAAGCCGCATTTGAGCGGCTTCTAAACTTCATAAAAAATCCACGGATTTTATTTGTATATTATTGTACAATGCGGCGCGCTCATTTTCGGGGCTCTACTTATGAACTCACGGATGATGATTATTTTTTGCGGAGGAATGTATGTCTGAACGGGCTCCTGTAGTCACAATCGACGGCCCAAGTGGTGCTGGTAAAGGGACAATTAGCCAATTATTGGCTAAGCATCTAGGTTGGCAACTGCTTGATAGTGGTGCAATTTATCGAGTACTTGCACTAGCTGCCATTCATCACGACGTAGAATTGGAAAATGAAGAGTCCATCACCTTGCTAGCTTCACACCTCGATGTGAAATTTTTAACGGGCAATGAGAAAGACCCCGTTCAAGTGATCTTAGAAGGTGAAGACGTCACCACAGCGATACGTACCCAAGAATGTTCAAATGCTGCCTCTAAAGTGGCGGCGTTTCCCCGTGTTAGGGAAGCCTTATTGCGTCGCCAACGAGCCTTTAGAACGGCACCGGGATTGATCGCCGATGGCCGCGATATGGGGACGGTAGTTTTCCCAACAGCATCGGCTAAATTATATTTAACGGCATCTGCACAAGAGCGGGCTCAAAGACGCTATAATCAGTTGCAGGACAAGGGCTTCGATGTTAATATCGAGCGCCTTTTAGCTGAAATTATCGAACGTGATGACCGCGATATGAATCGTCCTGTGGCACCATTGGTCCCAGCCGAGGATGCGCTCGTTATCGATACAAGCGATAAAGGTATTGATGAAGTACTGGAGCTTGCGCTCAACTTTATCAAGCAAAAATTATCCAGCACTAACTAAAATTATTGCTCGGGTAGGTATTCGTATTAAGGATGATACGGATAATTTGACTGACTCCACGTCTAGGATTGACTGTGGTTTATTACATTAAAGTAACTTAAACATGACTGAATCTTTTGCTGATCTATTTGAACAATCCCTTCAAACTCTGGAATTCCGTCCAGGCTCTATCGTTCGTGGTACTGTAGTTGCTATCGAAAACGGTATGGTTCTGGTTGATGCAGGTCTGAAGTCTGAAAGCCCAATCCCAGCTGAACAATTCAAAAACGCTCAAGGTGTTTTAGAAATCGCTGTTGGTGATGAAGTTGACGTAGCTCTTGACTCTGTTGAAGACGGCTTCGGTGAGACTCAACTGTCTCGCGAAAAAGCGAAACGTCACGAAGCTTGGATCGTTCTGGAAAAAGCTTACGAAGATGCTGAAACTGTAATCGGTATCATCAATGGTAAAGTGAAAGGCGGTTTCACTGTTGAATTAAACGGTATCCGTGCCTTCTTACCAGGTTCTCTAGTTGACGTGCGCCCAGTTCGCGACACCGCTCACTTAGAGTACAAAGAATTAGAATTCAAAGTTATCAAACTAGACCAGAAGCGTAACAACGTTGTTGTTTCTCGTCGTGCAGTTATCGAATCAGAAAGCAGCGCTGAGCGTGATGCACTGTTAGAAAACCTGCAAGAAGGTCAAGCAGTTAAAGGTATCGTTAAGAACCTGACTGACTACGGTGCATTCGTAGATTTAGGTGGCGTTGACGGTCTGTTACATATCACTGATATGGCATGGAAACGCGTTAAGCACCCATCTGAAATCGTCAACGTTGGTGACGAAATCAACGTTAAAGTACTGAAGTACGATCGTGAGCGCACTCGTGTGTCTCTAGGTCTGAAACAACTTGGCGAAGATCCATGGTTAGAAATCAGCAAGCGCTACCCAGAAAACACTAAGTTAACTGGTCGCGTAACTAACCTGACTGACTATGGTTGTTTCGTTGAAATCGAAGAAGGCGTTGAAGGTTTAGTTCACGTTTCTGAAATGGATTGGACTAACAAGAACATTCACCCATCTAAAGTGGTTAACTTAGGTGATGAAGTTGAAGTTCTGGTTCTGGACATCGATGAAGAGCGTCGTCGTATTTCTCTAGGTCTGAAGCAATGTAAGACCAACCCATGGGATGACTTCGCAACTCGTTACAACAAAGGCGACAAGGTTTCTGGTAAGATCAAGTCAATCACTGACTTCGGTATCTTCATCGGTCTTGACGGCGGTATCGATGGTTTAGTTCACTTGTCTGACATTTCTTGGAACGGCACTGGCGAAGACGCAGTATCTGAGTACAAGAAAGGCGACGAAATCCACGCAGTGGTTCTGTCTGTTGACCCAGAGCGTGAGCGTATCAGCTTAGGTGTTAAACAAACTGAAGACGACCCATTCAACGCTTACTTAGCTGACAAGAAGAAAGGTACTATCGTACACGGTACTGTTTCTGCTGTTGATGCTAAAGGTGTGACTGTTGAACTGGCTGACACTGTTGAAGGTTACATCCGTGTAGCTGACATCAGCCGTGAGCGCATCGAAGATGCATCTACTGTTTACTCAGTAGGTGACGCAATCGAAGCTAAGTTCATGGGTGTTGACCGTAAGAACCGTTCTATCAGCCTGTCAATCAAAGCGAAAGACGAAGCTGAAGAAAAAGAAGTAATGGCGACCTTGAATAAACAAGAAGACGCTGTTATTAGTAATGCAATGGCTGAAGCGTTTAAAGCAGCTCGCAAATAATCGCCTGTTGTATGGGGAGATTTTCTCCCCATTAGGTGACTGTGTTTGGCTTGATAATAGGGGATAGCTAGGATGACAAAATCCGAACTGATCGAAAAACTCGCCACCAGGCAGTCGCAGCTGTCGGCGAAAGAGGTAGAAGGCGCAATCAAAGAGATGTTGGAGCAAATGGCATCAACATTAGAAAGCGGTGATCGTATTGAGATCCGTGGCTTTGGTAGTTTCTCGCTTCATTATCGTGCGCCGCGTACTGGCCGCAATCCAAAGACGGGTTCATCCGTCGAATTGGAAGGCAAATACGTCCCGCACTTTAAGCCAGGCAAAGAACTGCGCGAACGCGTTGACGCTGTCAATGTTTAATTGACCGCATTGCAAAAAGCCTCCGCAAGGGGGCTTTTTTATATCTAATGTAAGGCAAAGCTGGTCAGCTCAGTAAATTTCTTGGATAATCAGAAAATTGAAAGGCGTTTAAGGGAGTGCGACGTGAAATCTTTTGTAGCGACAGTCCTAGTGGCACTGTTATTTATAGTGGCTTTGATTTTTGGCGCACGTAATGAACAAGTCGTGACAATCAGCTACTTTGTGGCACAAGGGGAGTACCGTTTACCCGTTGTGTTAGCGATTGTTTTCTTTGCAGGCTTTATGCTTAGTTGGCTGGTAGCGAGCTATTATATTGTGAAACTTAAATTGGCTTTAGCGGCAACGAAAAAGAAATTAACGGTTCAAACTGCTAAAAACCCTCAAGGTGTAGACGCCTAATATGCTTGAGATCCTCTTCCTGTTGCTTCCTATTGCTGCCGGTTACGGTTGGTATATGGGGCGGCGGAGCATAAGGCAAAATCAGAGCAATCAGCGTAAACAATTAAGTCGTGATTACTTCACCGGCTTAAATTACTTATTGTCTAACGAGTCGGACAAAGCGGTCGACTTGTTCATCAGTATGCTTGATGTAGACGATGAAACCATCGACACCCATCTTTCCCTCGGTTCCTTATTCCGTAAGCGTGGTGAGGTTGACCGCTCGATTCGTATCCATCAAAACTTAATTGCCCGTCCTACGCTCACCAATGAGCAGCGCGATATCGCCATGATGGAGCTGGGCAAAGACTATCTTGCCGCGGGATTTTACGACCGCGCCGAGGAAATTTTTCTGAATTTGGTGAGTCAAGATGACCACAGTGAAGAGTCTGAAACTCAGCTGATTGCGATTTACCAAGTGATAAAGGAATGGCAAAAAGCCATCGATATCACCAAACGTTTAAGCCGTAAACGTCAACTCGTACTCAAACCGATAACAGCGCATTTTTATTGCCAACTTGCCGATGAAACCAGTGATGATGCTGAGAAGGTCAAGCTACTGCAACAAGCCTTAAAACAAGATCCCAAATGTGGCCGAGCCTTATTGACTCTTGCCAAGAAATTTCTCGATGCGAAGGATTACAGTCAGTGTAAATCCATGCTGATAGCATTAAAAAAGGCCGATATTGAGCTTTTTGCTGATGCACTGCCGACGGCTAAAGAAGTATATCGCGATACTCAAGATAAAGAGGGCTATCAAGAGTTATTAGCTGGCGCTATGGCTGAAGGTGCTGGCGCATCCGTAGTGGTGGCGCTTGCCCAACATATGATAAGCCTTGATGAGATTAAAGCTGCTGAAAACATGGTGCTCGATGCGCTTTATCGCCATCCGACCATGAAGGGTTTTCAGCACTTAATGCAAATGCATCTACGCCAAGCAGAAGAAGGGCAAGCTAAACAAAGTTTGACAATGCTTGAGCAACTTGTTGAACAACAAATTAAATTCCGGCCAAGCTACCGCTGTAAAGAATGTGGTTTCCCATCCCATACACTATATTGGCATTGTCCTTCTTGCAAAAAGTGGGGCACCATTAAACGGATCAGAGGCTTGGACGGTGAATAACTTTTTAAAATATCTAGTTAGTGTAACCCTGTTGGAGAGATGATGACGACTAAACCTATCCTCGTAGCGCTTGATTACGATAATAAAAACCACGCTTTACAATTGATAGATCAACTCGATCCCAACATGTGCCGCCTTAAAGTTGGCAAAGAAATGTTTACCCTGTTCGGCCCGCAGTTAGTTAAAGATATCCATGACCGTGGCTTCGATCTTTTCCTCGACTTAAAATTTCACGATATCCCTAATACGGTTGCGAAAGCGGTTGCTGCTGCAGCGGAACTTGGTGTGTGGATGACGAATGTCCATGCCAGTGGCGGCTTAGCGATGATGGAAGCGGCGAGAAAGGCTTTGCTGCCTTACGGTAACGAGGCGCCAATGCTGATTGCTGTGACGGTATTAACCTCTATGAGCGATGACGATCTGAAGCTCATCGGCATTGATGTGCCAGCATTTGAGCATGTTCAGCGTTTAGCTAAATTGACTAAACAGGCCGGACTTGATGGTGTTGTCTGTTCAGCCCAAGAAGCGAGTGTGCTTAAATCTTTATTAGGCCAAGACTTTAAACTTATTACACCTGGTATTCGTCCTGTGGGTAGTGAGGTTGGCGACCAACACCGTGTGATGACGCCGCCTGAGGCGCTTGCTGCCGGTTCTGATTATTTAGTGATTGGTCGTCCGATCACTAAGGCGACAGATCCTCTGGCTGCGCTGCAGGCGATTCACCAATCTTTGCTTTAGTATACTGAACAGTACACTATTTAGCTGTTAAGGTTCGTATTCGCGACAAACTTTAACCGTTCACGGAGAACGTCCATGCTCAATACTACGATGTTTAATTATCAGGGTAAGAATGTTGTCGTTGTCGGTGGTACCAGTGGTATAAACCTCGCAATTGCCATTGCGTTTGCACATGCGGGAGCTAATGTGGCGGTGGCGAGTCGAAGCAAAGATAAAGTCGATGCTGCGGTATTACAGCTCAAACAGGCGAATCCAGATGGGATCCATCTTGGGGTGAGTTTTGATGTCAGGGATTTAGCCGCAGTAGAACTGGGCTTTGAAACCATCGCCTCAGAATTTGGTTTTATTGATGTATTGGTGAGCGGCGCTGCGGGCAATTTCCCTGCAACTGCCGCTAAGCTTTCGGCGAATGGTTTTAAAGCCGTAATGGATATTGATTTATTGGGCAGTTTCCAAGTACTGAAAACAGCTTATCCTTTACTGCGTCGCCCACAGGGGAATATTATTCAAATTTCTGCGCCACAGGCATCGATTGCGATGCCAATGCAGGCCCATGTTTGTGCGGCAAAAGCGGGGGTTGACATGCTGACGCGAACCTTAGCTATTGAATGGGGCTGTGAAGGCATTCGAATTAACTCCATTATTCCAGGCCCGATTACAGGCACCGAAGGC
Organism: Shewanella sp. POL2; assembly: GCF_000282755.1. NCBI lineage: Bacteria > Pseudomonadati > Pseudomonadota > Gammaproteobacteria > Alteromonadales > Shewanellaceae > Shewanella > Shewanella sp. POL2. The sequence goes on along the minus strand of NZ_AKZL01000031.1, from coordinate 27,454 downwards.
TTTAATCGTTTAGCGCCGAGCGCTGCACTACAGCAACAAGTGGCACAATCGGTACCGTTAAAACGTAATGGGGAAGGGCAAGATATTGCCAACGCAGCGTTATTTTTAGGCTCTGAGCTGGCATCCTATATCACGGGTGTTGTCCTTCCCGTCGATGGAGGTTGGTCACTGGGCGGTGCCAGTATCGCGATGACTGCCTTAGGTGAATTAGCGGCAAAGGGCAGTAACTAAATAGTTATAACTCATTTATTTAATAGAAAATCGGGTGAAAATCCATGGCGAATGCATTACAAGAGCAGCTACTGAAAGCTGGACTTGCCAGTAAACAAAAAGTGCGTGATGTAAAAACGCAAAAGCGTCGCGATAAAAAGGCGCGGGTTGACGATGGCTCAAGCGCGTTAAAACTTGAGATTGCCGAGCAAAAACGCTTACAAGCTGAAAAAGACAAAGCCCTCAATGAACAACGCTTTGCAGAGGCAACGGCCCGAGGACAAGTGCGAGGATTAGTGAGTGAATTCACGCAGTTTGCTATCAAGATCCCAAGTCATGCCGAGATCAAATTCAACTATACGCTCGACAATAAAATTTACTCTGTCTATATCGATGAGAAAATTCAATCCGAATTGCTTAAAGGCCAATTAGGGATTGTTCGATACGAAGATAAGAGCTACCTCGTCCCCCACAAGCTTGCCGAACGTGTGAATCTATTGGTGCCACAATGGTGCGGCTATTTGTGGCAACAGGATGCGGGTAAGGCCGTAGAAGTCGAAGATGACCCTTATGCTGATTATGCGATCCCTGACGATTTAATGTGGTAATCAATACGTTAATCGTGAGCTAAGCCGACGACAACCAAGTTTACTTCTCGCTACACTATAACCCTTAAGGTCACTTAAGGGTTTTTTATTGCCCGTTCTTCACTCTGTTATGTTGCGTAGATTAGTGCTTAGCATCAAAGTGAATTTGTAATGAGATTGTTTTCTGTATAGAACTGGTATAAATTAAAACAACTGTTTAAATCCTACGTTTAAGAGTCTCCCAATGAATCCTTACCAAGCCCCGTTAGCAGATATGCGTTTCTTACTGGAACAGGTTTTTGATGCCCCAAATACGTGGTCACAATTACCTGAGATTGCAGAAATGGTTGATATGGATACGGCCAATGCAATCCTTGAAGAAGCGGCAAAAATCAGTGCTGAATTAATCCATCCGCTAAACCGTGCTGGTGATGAGCAAGGCGTTTTACACCAAGATAATGGTGTGATTACCCCTGAGGGGTATAAAGCCGTATATAAGCAATATTCTGAAGGTGGTTGGGTAGGCCTATGTGGTGAGCCTGAGTTTGGTGGTATGGGCATGCCCAAAATGCTTGGTGTATTAGTGGATGAAATGGCCTACAGTGCCTGCAACGCGTTTACACTTTATGGCTCATTAACCGCGGGAGCTGCTTTGTGTATCAATGCCCACGGTAGCGAAGCATTAAAACAAGCTTATTTACCCAAGTTATATTCTGGTGAATGGGCTGGAGCGATGGATATGACAGAGCCACAAGCTGGCTCTGATCTGCGTAATATTCGCACTCGCGCAATTCCATTGGAGGATGGCAGTTATGCGATCAGTGGCAGCAAAATTTTTATTACTGGTGGCGATCACGATCTAACTGAAAACGTCATTCACTTAGTGCTGGCAAAATTACCAGAAAGCAAAGGTATTTCACTGTTCCTCGTACCCAAAATCACGGTTAATGATGATGGCAGCTTAGGTGAGGCTAATGGTGTTAGCGTGGGGTCAATCGAGCACAAAATGGGCCTTAAAGGCTCAGCAACCTGCGTGATGAATTTTGATGAAGCAAAGGGTTATCTGATTGGCCAGCCTAATCGTGGCTTGGTTTGTATGTTCACCATGATGAACTACGAACGTTTAGCTATTGGTATTCAAGGGCTTGGCAGCGCACAAGCCGCATATCAGATGGCCGCCGATTATGCTAAAGAGCGCAATCAAGGCGTTGCAGCCGGTGGCTCACCCACGGGGAGCGATTCTGATCCTATTATCGTCCATGGCGATGTGCGCCGTATGCTACTGACAATCCGCGCGATGACAGAAGCGGGACGTGCCTTATCCATATTTACCGGCAAACAGCTCGATTTGGCGAAATATGCTCAAGATGAGGTTAAAGCTAAAGCTGCCCGTTACGTGGGGTTATTAACACCCGTTGCTAAAGCGTTTTTAACTGACCGTGGTTTAGACGCGACTATCATGGCGCAGCAAGTCTTTGGTGGACATGGTTATATTCGTGAAACAGGCATTGAGCAATTGGTACGTGATACCCGCATTGCGCAAATCTATGAAGGCACAAATGGTATTCAAGCCATTGACTTCCTTGGTCGAAAAGTCACTGGCGACAACTTAGCGACGCTAAAAGAGTTTGTGGCCGAATTAAAAGCACAAATGCGTGAATTTACACAGGTCGACGGTGTAAAAGTTGCCGCCGTTTGTGCTCGTTTAGATGCTTTAGTCCATGTGGCCGAATCGATCAATGAGCAAAAACTGACTCAACCTGCGTTAATCAATGCTTGTGCAGTCGACTTTTTAGATGCCTTTGGTTACAGCTTATATGGTTTTTATTGGCTAGCCATGTTGGATAAGGTCCCTAGTGCAGAGGATAAAAACTTTGCCGAGCAAAAAGCTTACCTCGCTAAATTCTATTTTGATAAGTTATTGCCTAAGGCCGATTATCATTTAGCGCAAGTGCGTGCGGGTGATGCCAGTACTATGGCAATGCCAGCAGAATTATTCTAAGTTTGGATTGGTGAGATAAATGATGTAAAAAGCACTGATTTATCAGTGCTTTTTAGTTTTGTCAGTCAATTAATTTAACCGTGTTGAGTTCTTTAGTCGATGTTTGGTTTGTTTGTGCCTGTTGCTCAACCGTAGTTATGAGACGAGTCAAAAAGTCAGCGCTAAACGCAGGCGTGCGTTGTTTTTTCGTTTCAGGACTAATGCCATTCTCAAGAACCACAAATAAGATATCCCGCTGTGGTATTCGAATAAAACCAGCTAAATTGGCAACCCCTTGCATTGAACCTGTCTTGGCAAAAACACGGTTTTTGAGCGGTGGTTGAGTGTAACCTTGTCGATATTTTAGCGTACCGCTGACTCCCGCCTCGGGCAAACTGTCAATCAGACTGTGAAAGCGGGCATCTTGATAAATTAGTGTAAGCACATTGGCTAATTGCCTTGCGCTCAATAAGTTATAACGAGAAAGCCCTGAACCATCGACGATATTGGCGTGGGTTAAATCTACTCCCAAATCGCTAAGGATATGGCGCATGGCCGCCGCACCATTGGTAAAATTTCCTTGGGTTTTGTAATAGCGTTGTCCGACTAACTTAAACAGGCTGTCGGCGATCAGATTATCCGACTTAAGCAACATAGTCTTTAACAACTCCGGCAAAGGCGCACTACTGTGACTGGCGATAAGTTTTGCCTTTGAAGGTATTGCGTTGCCAATTTTAACTTTACCCGAGAGCGACATTTCCCCCTTGAGTGTGGCCGTTAACGTATCCATGGCGAATTTTTCAGGATCGGTTATTGCGATAGCGAGGGGAATAGCCTCACTGCCAGGATAACATCCCCGAAGGTGATATTGATTTTGCCCAAGTCGCACTAAATCGAGCTGACAAAAATCATGGCTAGCTTTGGGAGAGAATATCGCGTCACTGCTGACCTTTACCCCAAAACTAGATACCCTTAATTTGACCTCAGAGGAATGCTTGCTCGAGCTTGGAACGAATTGCCCATAAACACAGTTTTGATTGATGATGTAACTCGACACCGGCGCCGCAAAACAAATGCCGAGGTCGTCCCACACCCAGCCAGGAGCTTGTAATTGCTCTTGTTTATCACCAATAAGATAAAGATGCCCGTCAATACTGTTGATACCCTGTTTTTGTAGGTGGGCAAACAAGGCCTTAAGATCGTCTTGAGTGAGGGTAGGATCGCCACTAAAGCGCAGATAGACACTTCCCGCAATATGGCCTTGGCGAATGGGGGCATCGCTCCACAGCTCCGTCACATAACGAAAATCGGCCCCAAGGTTGGCCAATGCTGTGACGGCAGTAAGGACCTTTTGTGTGCTGGCGGGGATAAACAAGGTATCAGCTTGCTGGCTATAAAGCTGTTTACTGTTCGCCATATCCAGTGCCAGCAGCGCAATTTGCGAGTGACGTGGTGCAATATCATTAATTTGTTGACTCAAGATCGCATGTTGAATATCTGCAGTCGTAGCCCACAGCTGATGTGGTAATAGGGCTGTTGCGACTACCGTTAGCAATATGCCTGCCGAACGCTGTAAATTGAATAATGGGGAGAACGTTTCCATGTCTGTTGTATGTTTACTCTCTTAATTAGCGGTCATGACTGCCATCATCTTTTTCCATCAGACGATACAACCTTAGGGTAACAAATAAAACCAAGCCAATAAAAAGTGGCAAAATGAGTAATCCAAGTTGCGCTTTAAAATGAAAAATGCCCCACGCTAAAGCTAAAGTCAGTGCGAGGGTTAACAGGATTTTTTTATTCATAGCGTTTTACAGTGTTGACTGGTGACGTTTTAGTTTACGCTAAAACACGTAAAACGGGCACGCTTGCATTAGGAACAACCCATATTTTGTGATTAAACTACCATTTTGGGCACCCTATGTAGATAAGCAAAATGAGCAACCGATAAAGAGTGCAAGCGTATTTGGTTAGTCATTGAAGTCGGCATGTCTGCTCGTATATATTTAGGCTGAACCGACGTAATTTTACACTTATTATTGCCAATGACTTGTTTCAGCTCAAATTACCAGCAAAATAGGCGTTACGCCGCGCTCTTTTCATCGAAAAGTCTTGCCGAGTTGCAGTGAAGTCGGTAATTTCTACCCCTTACGATTTTAGGATCTTAGGTAACCACTAAAACCATGCCTCATATTAGTATGCGCGGCTTACCCCAGGCAGTCGTTGCAGAGCTTAGCCAAACATTACTGCAGTCTTTGGCGGCTATATGTAAAGGTAAAGCAGAGAGTTTTACATTAGATTGGATCCCCAGCATCAGTTACCGTAATGGTAGAATTGATCAGCGTTTTGTCCAAATCGAATTGCTTTGGTTTCCGGTAGACCCTGATATTCATCTTAAAGTAGAACAAACAATCAGGCTGGCAGTGACAGAAGCCTACCCAGAATTAACACAGATTGCTGTGATGTTTTTGTCACTGACCCCAAGCGCTTCCTATCGGGGTGGTCAGCATGTTTAAAGGAGGATGCCTTGCTAGATAAGCTTGGTGGAATAGCCGTTCAACCCGAGGCTTTAACGTGGTTGCTTACGCCATGCCGATTTAAGGCAGAGTTACTTACTCGCATCGAAAATGCCAAGAACAGCATCTACATCGCTGCACTCTATTTAGAAGATGATGAAGCAGGGCGGGAGATTTTACAGGCCTTGATGACGGCGAAGGCTAAAAATCCTGCGTTGGATATCAAAATTTTGGTCGATTTTCACCGTGCTAGACGTGGCTTGATTGGCCATAAGGGTGATAGCGGTAATTATTTGATGTACCGCAAAGTGATGGCTGAAGCTGAATATCCTATCGAGATTATGGGCGTACCAGTCAAATCCCGTGAATTTATGGGTGTATTACACCTTAAAGGCTTTGTAATTGATGATGCGGTGATTTATAGCGGCGCAAGTCTTAATAATATCTATCTACAGCAAAACGATAAATACCGTTTCGACCGCTACCATGTGATTGAGTCAGCAGAGCTGGCACGCAGCATGCGCGCAATGATCCAACGTTATATCATTGCCGATCCAGCAGTGACATCGCTTACTCAAGATGCGCAGCAGGAAGTGTTACCGCCTAAAACCGATGTGCGCAGCTTTAAATTACGTTTGTCACAGGCACAGTACGAGTTTAACGCAACTCGGACAGGTAATCGGGTAACACCATTACTGGGCTTAGGCCGTAAACATAATTTATTGAATAAAGCGGTTATTGCGATGGTTGAGGAGTCAAAAGATAGACTCTTTATCTGCACACCTTACTTTAACCCTCCTTATATATTAGTCCGTGCCTTAGCTAAACATCTGCGCAACGGCAAACGGATTGATATTGTCGTCGGCGATAAAACGGCGAATGACTTTTATATTCCACCTGAGCAAGATTTTTCCACCATCGGTGCCTTGCCGTATTTATATGAACAGTCGCTGCGTAAATTTGCCAAACGTCAGCAGTGGGCGATTGATAATGGCCAGCTCAATATTCACCTGTGGAAGCATGGGATCAACAGTTACCACCTCAAAGGTATCAGTGCCGATGGGCGTAAGCATTTGATCACAGGCTCAAATCTAAACCCTAGAGCATGGGCGTTGGATTTAGAGAATGGGCTCTTGATCCACGATGAAACAGGTAGCTGGAAGGCGCAATTTGAGGCCGAGCAAGCGCATATTCTTGAGCATACACAGAGGTTATATCACTATAGCCAAGTGGATACTTTGCAAAGCTATCCCGATCCGGTGAAGAAGATTATGAATCGTATTAGAAGATTAAAAGCAGACTTTTTACTAAGACGGATCCTGTAATCGATAAGCATCAGAAAAACAAAAGCCCACGTAAGTGGGCTTTGTTATTTTGATAGAGAACCTCAGGTTTTTTGCGGCAATAGTGTTTGATGGGTATCGTTTTGATCTCGGGCATAATGCAAGGCCACAATCACTAAAAGCACCATCAGCGCGCTCAGTAAACCGATACTTAACTGGCCTCCCATAGGTACGAGCGACATAGTTAATGCCGCCAGCCCTGCGCCAAAGTTTTGTAAACCACCGAGCAAAGCCCCCGCAATGCCCGCTTGACGCGGAAAAGGTTCTAACGCAGCCGAGGTTAATGTCGGAAATAACATGCCGGCGCCGCTGAAAAATAAAATTGAGCCTATCAACAAACTCCAGCCTACAACCAGTTGAAACAACCCAGGGATCAACATAAACAATGCGCCAGCACCGAGCAAGGCAACACCTTGAAATACAGTGCGTTGTGCTTGTTTTTGTCTTCCTGCTACCAGTGCACCGAGTAAATAACCGGGGATAGGCGCCACAAAATAACAGCTCACCATAAAAGATGAGAGTTGCAAATATTGGCCATAGAGCACGCCCGCAATGGCTTCAAAGGCGGCAATCCCCGCAAAGGTGGCGATTAATGAAAATAGATATGCCCTAAAACTGCGGTGGCGTAGCACATGGCGATAGGAGGCTAACACTGGTTGTTGTTCTCGTTTGTCTTTTGGTAAAGACTCTTTAAAACCAAAACAAAGCAGTAACCAAACAAAGACGCCAAACCCAAATAACACCCAGTAAACGGCTTGCCAACCTAAGTAGGCTGAAGCAAGGCTCCCTAAGAAGGGCGCCACCAAGGGTAAAAACACCACCGCCATGGACACATAGCTATTAAATTTAACTAAGTTATCGCCAAAGTAATGATCCCTAGGAATACTGCGGCACAGCGCGCCGGCACTGGCTGTGCCTAGGCCTTGAAGCAGACTCGCGCAAATTAACTGATTAAAGCTTGTGGCTTGTGTGGCAATTAACGCGCCGATCATAAAAATCCCAATACCAACCAACAGTGGGAGTTTTCGCCCATAGCGGTCAGATAATGGGCCATAGATAAATTGACATAAACCGTAGGCGAGCAGATAACAGGCCATGACTGCTTGTAGCTTGCTTGCATCGACGGCTAAACCTTGGGCAATCAGCGGGAGTGCTGGCACAAAAATCGTTTGGGCCATCTGTCCACAGGCCACCATAAAGACCAGCATAAAGAGCAATCGAGTGGTACTTCCTGCTGATGAAGCCGACGCTTTTAATGAGATTAAAGACGGTTTTTCGCCTGACATCATAATTCCGTAAAAAAGCACAGTTGAACAATGGCGCGCATCTTACGCCCAAAATTGAGTAGTTCAATGGCTAATAGTCTTGATTTTCAGGAATATTTTTTCATCCAACCCATAAGTTTTTCTATGCTTTTATGGCTGTAAAACTAAGCTTACACTTGGTTTTTATCTTGTTAATCAGGTTTTGTAATTGATAAAGGGTGGATTCTTAAGTCAACAATATAATGCGTTTGTTAACATGGGTTTTGATCAATAACGAGATATTCGTAAAAGAGAAATTGAATGGAGAGAAAACCTCTCCATCTTGGCAAGCGCGGTATTGGGCTGAAATATGATGACGCGTTATTAATTTTGCAGCGTTTCTAAGCCTGTTAATATCTGGTAACCCGCGGTTACCCGTGGCGGCACGGGATAATTTTTATTACTCAATAACACCAATGCCAGCTTTTTAGCTGGAATATATGCCACATACGCAGCAAAACCACCCGTTGAGCCAGTCTTATTTATCCAGACATTTTGCTGTGGCGCTTGAGGTGGTGTAATGGCTTTCACTGGCATGCTGCCAAACACTACATCTTGAGTATGTCCAGTGAGGAGCTTATCAAGGGCAATCGGATACGGATATTGCTCCCAAATCATCGCTTGAGTCATCATGCCGACATCAAAATAGCCTGTATGGGTGGCATCAATGGCACGTTGCAACCTTGCAGGCACCGCATGCTGCTGCATATTGGTTTCAACAAAACGGAGCAGATCTACAACCGTCGTTTTTATTCCGTAGGCCTCATCGGCTAACACACCGGGATTGAGGCGTACTGGCTGATCTTGCTTATTGTAGCCTTGGGCGTAGTCAGTCATTTTATTTGTTGGAACCATAAAATAGCTGTTTGTCATGCCAAGTTGTCGAAAGAGAGTTTGCTCTACGGCCTCAGGAAAACCTTGACCAAGCTGCTTTGCCGCGATCACACCGAGAAGACCAATGCTGGGATTGGCATAATTGCGGTGAGTACCTGCGGCATAAGCTGGTTGCCAGGCTTTTAAATAGCTTATTAACTCAGCATTATTGGTTATATTATCAGGGACCTGCATGGGCAGATTTCCCGCTGTATGGGTGGCTAAATGAATGAGATTGATCTGGTCAAAATGGCTACCGGTTAATTCAGGCAGATATTGGCTTACCTTATCTGTTAGCGTCAGTTTACCCTCAAGTTGAGCGTATGTTGCGAGGGTCGCGGTAAAGGTTTTACTGATAGAACCAATCTCAAATAGGGTATTTTCATTCACCTTTTCCCCTGTCTTTTTTGAACTGACACCATAAGAAAAGAAATACTGTTGTCCATTGATACTTATCCCGATCACCACCCCAGGGATCCCATATTCGTTCATTAAAGGATTAACAGTAGAATCGATAAGGGCTTCTATAGCCTGGGCATTCGGAGGGAAGCTGACGCCCCGTTGTGGTGCGGCATTTACCATTAATGGTGTCACTGCTAGCAATATTCCGCCAAAAATGATCGAGCCTACGTTGTGTGAACTTAATGGTGTAGATAACAAAGCGAAGCGGGTGAGCTTTACCGCTTGCAAGATAGACGTGGGCATATAATTCCTTGCATTTTTGTTGGGGCCTGCAAATGGCACTGATTCAACATAGATTGATGGATGAAAGATTTAGCACGATTTAAATCAGATTGGCTACAAATTTAGCCTAAGCGGTTTTGATCTTCGGCGATCGTTTAGGAAAGCGTAACCAATTATAGTTGGCCTATGTGTTTTCTTGTTATGACTTAGGAGTGTTTGATTGTATTTTATGCAACTTATCACGATGGTAATAATCGCTAAGTACCACATAAACTTCGGCAAAGATTAATGCTTTTGATAAGGTTAATTGGTGTAGGATCGTAATATAGAATCATATTGAGCATCGAAATATCATACTAAAATTGCAGCGTTCTTTTCGGTACGCAGCCTTTTCTACAATGTTTATGCCCCAAAGCTTGCTACGGCTAGAAGGCTAGCTCTTGCTTAGTCTGATAGTTTGAGATACATAAAGTAATGAATACCAAAAAGTATGACCTGCCCATGAGAGATTTTAAAAATCGTTACAGTGAATCAGACTTGCCTAGTCTGGTTCATGAGCATTCCCCCCATTACGTGCCTTCGCCCATTAGCTTGTCTTATTGAAAAATAATATTTAAAATCAAATAATTACTAGAGATATGGATTAGTTAATTGGTTTTGAAAACGTGCATTCGCGTTTTCCCAGATGGTATATTTAATCGGAAGCTGATAAGTTCATTACAATACAGATAGTTAACTGTGTTGGTCCAACAACGTTAACCATTATCGCGCATTCGCACAGATAAAATGTTAGAAGAAAAATGAATATTAGAACATTCCTACTAGGTTTGATAATTGCCAATTCATATGCATATGGGGCAGATATGAGAGATATCCCTAGGAAAAAAATAACACTTGATTCCTTAAACGAAATGTTCCAGAACATAAAAAATGAAACATCATGGAATATATCTGGCCCCATGCTCTGGGGGTATTTCTTTACACATCACGAGCCACAGAAATTAGAGCAAGCAGCCGAAGAATTAATAAAACAAGGATATAAATACGTAGATATATACTTGTCTGATAAAGATGATCCTAATGAGCCAGATATCTATTGGTTACATGTAGAAAAGGTTGAAATTCATTCACCTAAGACACTAGATAAAAGAAACGATGAACTATACATCTTTGCAAATAAGTATGCTTTGGATAGCTACGATGGAATGGATGTTGGACCTATGAAGCAATAGTGCATCTAATATAAGTTGCCCAACCGTCTGCTATAGCTAACTTGGCCTCGTTGCGGCTCTTACTATTTTGCAAAAGATAAATCCATAGATATTTTAATCCGAATTTAACGAGTTAGAGTTATTGAGATAACTCATTTATATCCCAAAGTGAGCTCATGAATCACTCTACACCAGACTGATTCACGCGAGCCGCTAAAATCCCTACCATGCCCCTGTTATCCGTATTCAGACTGGAGATATTGAGTGTTGGTTGGTTTGTTGCCAAACGAAGCATTGCTATTAGAAGAGCTAATCCAAATCAGGCTAAGAAGGGGGAATAATCTAGCAAGCTTTTGTCCCAAAGCGTGTTTCGTATTTCTTTAAAACTTACAGATTACGCTAATGCTAAAAAGGCTAGCCATGGTGATTAGCGAGACGGCCGTCCGCCCCATGGACGGGGCGGTCGAGCATCCACGGATGGACTTGCTGCGTGTCGGTGAGTGAACACCATGGCAAGCCTATATTAGTGGATATCAGCCAACGAATCTAATCAGGTTGCCATAAGTTTGATAATGCTATGACTCACCTTTAGTGCATTAAATCTAACGCGCTTTAATGTCCTAAAGCGAGTTGCCTGAGTATGAGACTTTATTACTCTTCCACAATTGCACCTTTATCGGCCAAAGGATACACTGCGCCTCCGCGAAATAATGGCGTACCTTGTGTACAGCCTTTTAAAACGAGTTTGATTGAGAATTGGTTGCTATGGCTCTTGCCCCACACGCTGTACATCGCTTATATGAATATCGCAAATCCATTTCAACTAAGCCTTTTGGCGCTCGCGGCAAAAAACTCATCCGTTGTCCTTTGTGTTTATTAGGTGCGCAATTTTGTACTTGTTCGCTGCGCAGGCAGTTAACCACTCAGGCTAGCTTTCTGCTGATCATGTATAACGACGAGGTCATCAAGCCAACCAATAGTGGCCGCTTAATTGCGGATCTGATCCCGGATACCTATGCGTTTCTGTGGTCGCGCACCGAGCCAGCAGCTGAGATGCTAGCACTGTTAAGCAACGAGCATTATCAGCCGTTTTTAGTGTTTCCAGCCCAATATGCTAACCCAGGCCAAACCGTATTAAGCCAAGTCCCCATGGCTACGCTGGCGAACGGTAAACGCCCTTTATTGATTATGCTCGATGGCAGTTGGCGAGAAGCCATTAAAATGTTTCGTAAAAGCGCTTATCTGCAAGATTTACCTATCTTGTCTTTTGATCCTAATACGTTAGCGACTTACGCACTACGTAAGGGCAGTCACGATTTTCAATTGGGGACGGCAGAAGTTGCTTCACTGGCATTGGCTGCGATGGGTGAAGCGGCAAATGGTAAAGCATTAACCGCATGGTTCGATCTGTTTGTCGAGTCATCATTACTTGGGCGCAACCGTCGCTGCCGTGAAGATATTCTACCGATCAGCGAGTTTACCGATGCCTTTGAAGCGGCTTATCGCGCTGCGACGTTGGAGTTGTGATTTACAGAAAATCCCCTCGAGTGAGGGGATTGATGTGCTTTATCTGATGCTTTAGTCGATAAATTAAACGGCGACTTCTTTGCCATCGAGTTTACGGATCACCACAGTGGCCGCGCGAGGGCGAAGCACGACACCTGTTGGCGTGACTTCAGCAGCGTTGTTTGAATAAGGCCAGTTTCCCGGATGCTGGATGTTGGCAAATACCGAGGTATAATCAGGGCTTATAGCAAAACCTGTGACTTCACAATCGTTGGGACCTACAAAAAAGCGTTTTAACTCCATTTGGTTATTGCTCGTTAAACTCGCTTGCTTATTGGCACTATCAAGCAGCGTCGAAGGGACAATCGCCAGCATTTGATCGTTCGTTTCTTCGGCGACTTCTTTAGCACCATTATCAGTTTGTACCCATAAGATCCCGCGTTTATCAAAGGCTAGGCCGTCTGGGCTGGCAAACTGGTTTAGATCCGTTAAGCCAGATAAATTAGTCTCGGCATTACCATCACTTGGTGAGCCAAAGACAAAAATATCCCAGGTAAATTCAGTCTCTTTCTCAGCTTCATCCCAACGAATAATATGTCCAAAGTTATTTTTCAATCTTGGATTTGCGGGGTTTGCTTCGGTACGTTTCGAGTTATTTGTCAGTGTTAAATAGGCTGAACCTGTGAAAGGATCGACTGCGCACCACTCTGGACGATCCATCGGTGTCGCGCCCAGTAAGTCTGCTGCTCCAGCGGTATTGAGAATAATCTCAGCCAGACTTGCAAAGGTGTCACCTAAGGTTTTGCCATCAGTCGTTTGGCTAGCTAAGGTCAACGGTAGCCAAGCACCAACGCCATTTTCATTAAACTTAGCCGCATATAATGTGCCTTCGTTCATATATTTATCGCCAACTTCAAGGCGATTGCTGCTGTTGGCATCTTGTGGGTCCCAAGGTGCTGCCGACACGAATTTATAGAGGTACTCAAAACGCGCATCATGACCAGAATAAAATACCACGGGTTTACCTTCGCTCAACTTACCAAAAGTACAACCTTCGTGACGAAAACGCCCTAAGGCAGTGCGCTTAATTGCGCGGGATGTGGGATTGTATGGATCTATTTCGACGATATAGCCATGGCCATTGGCTTCATTGCGATAATCGTCCTGCGCGCTCGTTCCCTTTGGGGTCACATCAAAGCGGCTAAATTCATCAAGGCGTTCTTCATCTTGGCCGGCAAGATCATCCCAGCCATAACGACTGGAGGTTTTACTGATCCCAATGCGAATTTGATCTGGAGTGAGGGAGCCTCGGTTAACAAAATATTCAGGCCAATTTTCCTCACATGTGAGGTAAGTTCCCCAAGGGGTATATCCATTACCACAGTTATTTAAAGTACCACGAGCTTGGCTACCATCGGGGGAGTATCGGGTTTCAAGCAGTGAAGAATAAGCTAGAGGGCCGGCGATATCCATCACTGTCGCGCCGGTAAAACGGCGATTATGGCGATCGTTGTAAATTACTTCCCATTGATTATTCGTCAATTTGATTCTAACCACTGACACTCCATGGGCATTAATTTCCTTGCGAACTTCATCGACAATGGTTCGTAATCCCGTTGTTGCATCGACCGTTGGACCATTGGGATGTAGGGCTATTTCATCAATATATTCATGGTTAATACACAATAAACCATCATCACCAGCGTCATTCAGTGGGAAAAAATGCATTCCGTCATGGTGCATACCGACAGCATTGGCTTGGTCATCTGCGGTATTACTGCCATCCGCTTTCCAAGGTGCAGCTTTAGAATTTAATGGTGTCCCCCAAGGTGCAAGGACTTGGGCGGTATACCCCTCAGGTACGACTACAGCATCTAAACGTGCGCCTTTGACTGAGGTAAAGTTAAGCTTAGCGCTACTTTTGCTAGGTGGTAATGGTGGCACGGGATCAACTGGGGTGGGGGAGGAGGAATTGTCAGAACCACATCCCACTAAACCCATGCCAGTAAAAGCGGTCATGGCCCCTAGACCTAATCCACTTTTGACAAAATTACGACGAGATAAATGTTTATCCAACACTTGGTTAAAAGGTTCGTTATTACTTTTATTATAGCGTGTAGGATCAAAGGTAGCCTTGCTCATATTTTACTCCAGCTAGTACGGATAATTAATTTCGTGACTTAGCCTAAAGTACTTATATGACACCAAAACGGCATTTATATTACAGGAATACTGCAATGACTAACCATAAACATTTGCAAGACTTAACTTAAAAATATCTCAAATACAGTATTGTGAATTATGGACTAATAAAATGGTTAATCTTCTTTCGGTTTTAGATAATGGCGCAATGAACGCGGATCCGTATGACCAGTTCGTGCCATGATATATAGTGTATCCTTATTGTTTTCATGTAGTTGTGTTACGCATCCGCTGCGTAAACTATGTGCGCCGTAGTATTGAGCGGGTAATCCTGCTTTTACGCAATATTGTTTGATAATTCGATAAATATCGTCTCCATTTAAGAATCCACTATTTCGGTTAAATGTGGTATTGGACTTGTTATTATCTTTCACTTGATAAGGTCTTAAGGTTTTTCCATCACGAGAGATAGAGCGAAATAAATGCCCATCACTAATCTGACTTTCATTTAACCATGCTTTTACTGCATGATAAGCGGCGAAAGGTTCAGAATCAGGTAAATTTTTCCATTCTCTTAATCCTTGCTGATTACTTTTAGAAAATGGCAGGCGTACTTTTAATTTATCCCGCATAAAACTTAAATATTGCACCTTCAAATTCGCTAACTCAGAACGGCGAAATCCTCCTTGTAAACCGAGTTGAATAATAGCCTTATCCCTTGAACGCAGCAGAGGATGAGGTTGTTGCTCAACCGCTTGGAGCAGTAACTCTACTTCATCGTACATTATCGGTTGTTGATCATAATCTTGCACTCGGCGATTGTGATTACGACTCAAACCGCGCATGACTCGGAGCACCAGCGGGTGCTCAGTGGGTGACGGAAAACCCGCTTGTATGTGATAGTAACGAATCGCGGCTAACCGTGTGGTTAAGGTTTGCTTAGAAAGCTGCATCCCTGTGTCGGCCATTAGCAATTCTTTTTGATGACCAATAAAAGAAATAACGCTTCTGGGATCAGTCGGTAATGATTGTAATCTGTGTTCTAAGCAATATTGTGCAAATAGACTGAAGCTCGTTTGGTATACACGGCGAGTATTGCTGGATATTTCAAATTCAGTTTCGGCTGCTGCATTATAAAAGTCATTATGCACAGATTGGGGAAGTGCACTTTCTTCAAAAAATGCATTATCAGCTTGTGTAAGTTTTTTTGTTAAATGAGTATTTACCCCTACGGGTTGCTGATTAACATCTATTGGATAAAATCGATTCGTTTTTGACATTAGAGCGATTTTCACTGCCGATAAAACTGGCGCAATTATACGTAAATCTTTGCTATTACTACCAGTGATAATCGTCATTATCACTGGTAGTCGAGTTATATGAGGTTAAAATGCACAAATAGGTTATAAATAAAACAGTTTAGAGAGGGCTAGGGCAAAATAGAGTGAAATTTATTTTTATATGAAAATTCAACCATCATTTACTGTGATTCACATTATTGCTTAAATATTATTCCATAAATGGTGTTGAACTTAGTGTTGGCGATAAAACACTCTACTTGATATTTAATGCTTGCCATAAAGTAGTAAGGATTAATTAAAATATTTAAATATGGTTACACCATTTTATTGATGATTAATGTTGACTAAATTTAAGACAGAATGATTGTTTGTGCTGAGCTGGTTAAAATTTAGTCTTTTAAAAACATAACATTAGCCATGATTACCAAGATGAACCTCCGCCTTAACCGTACAGCTTTTAAGCGAGAAGAAGGTTATAGCAAAAACGATCGATAAAATGGTGTAACCATTCTTTTATTTTATGGTGTTTATCGATATCATGGGCTTATCCGTTAACAACAGGTTTTGCATAAATGACGACAGCCTATTTTTGGGAATATCATCAAGAAGCACCAACCTCGGGGCGAAAATTACGGTTATTGGATAAAGCAGAATTAGTATTTGCCTTACCGTTAATTTATCGTATGGTTCATCCAGATGTGGTAGGGGAAAAGGCAGGATGGTTTAACTTATTGATGCATTCACCTACAAGTTATACTGAGTTAATCGCTAACATAAATATACTGGTTCAATTACGTAAGAAAAATCAAACCGTAGATGTTCAATTACAGCAAGTGAATCGAATGCTGAATCAATATTTTAGTGATTTAGGATGGCGCATGGTTCGCAAAGAACTTTCCCAGATAAAAAAGCGTCAGAAAAAGTCCCACATCGAAGTTAGCAAGGATATTATCTTACGCTTAAAGCGTTATATGGAACTTGAGCGTTTAGATAGTTTTGATCAAGCACTTGATACGTTATTATCAGAACATGCCGCTACTGTTTCTGCCGCAAATGAAGAAGAAACCTTTTAAATAATGTTCATATCAACCAACGGCTATGTTTACCATCTTCAATACGTGACTTTTTGGTTTAGTGACGTAAACTAAACTGAAGTTAACGATGACGCTGGCGTTAATCGCACAACGTTGGACAATGCTTCTAGCAGAAGTGTGTGACATAGGGAAATAATATGCCAAAAAAGCTATCAGTACTTTGCCGAGTTGAACCTGGTTGTCTCGGGCCAGATGGCCGCGAACATATTGAAGCTTTTTGTACCTTAGCACAGCAGGCCATGAAGCATTTTGCTGTTGATTTAGTGACGTGGACCTTAGTGCCTCGTTACGATAAAACCATGCCAGAAATGGAATACACGGTTGATCATAAAAATTTGTCACGTTCTCAAGTTTCCCAATACTTCAATACATTAGGTCAAGATCTCGATACATTTGAAGAGGTCTTTAACGATAAGCTCACCGCATTTATCAATTTATATTTAGCCAGAAAGTCATAGCGACAAGGTCTAATCGTTCTCAGCATTTCTTCAGTCGCAGACCCTGTCTATATGATAGGGTACAAGGATTTTTCAATGTCTTATTCAGCACCTCAGCCAGATGATGTACCAACTTTGATACCACTATTACAGCAACAATTTGGCTTTGCAGGATTTAGACTGGGTCAAGGTGAGGTTATCTCTCAGCTATTAGCTGGCCAGTCGAGCCTGGCGATTTTTCCTACTGGCTCAGGAAAATCGCTCTGCTATCAATTTACCGCGCTACAACTTCCACATTTAACCTTAGTGGTTTCGCCATTGTTGGCTTTGATTAAAGATCAATTAAGTTTTTTACAACAGAAGGGCATTAAAGCGGCGAGTATTGATTCGACCTTAACACCAGAAATGACTCAACTGGTGATGCGTGAGGCTCGCTCAGGCGAGTTAAAATTGCTAATGGTTTCGGTGGAGCGATTTAAAAATGAGCGATTTAGGCAATTTATTCAATCAATTCCGATCTCTATGCTAGTTGTTGATGAAGCGCACTGTATCTCAGAATGGGGACATAATTTTCGCCCCGATTATTTAAAACTCCCCGATTATCGCCGCGAATTAGCGATTCCATTGGTGCTGTTACTCACGGCCACTGCAACACGTAAAGTAAAGCTAGATATGGCGGCGCGTTTTGATATTAAGCCACAACACATTGTTCAAACAGGCTTTTATCGTGCTAATCTCGACTTGACAGTATTACCTGTAGCAAGTCAGCACAAGCTGGCGGCACTACAACAGCAGTTACAACATGTTATCGGTGCAGGAATTGTCTATGTGACTTTGCAGCATACGGCAGAGGAGGTGGCCGCTGAACTTTGCCGTATGGGATTTGAAGCAAGCGCCTATCATGCTGGGTTTGAGGATGAGAAACGCCAGCAAATTCAGCAGGACTTTATGCAGGGCAATATCAACATCGTTGTTGCGACCATCGCCTTTGGAATGGGGATTGATAAAAGCAATATTCGTTTTGTGATCCACTATGACTTACCAAAATCTATTGAAAATTACTGCCAAGAAATTGGCCGCGCAGGGCGTGATGGACAACTTTCCCATTGCGTCACTTTAGCCAATTTGGATGGGATCAACACTGTCGAAAACTTTGTTTATGGCGATACGCCTGAACTGGCAAGTATTAAGGCTGTAATTAATAACATTCGCGAAGAAACCCACAATGGACGTTGGGAACTGCAACTTCATCAACTGTCAACTGTGAGTAATATTAGACAACTCCCTCTGAAAACGTTACTCGTGCAGCTTGAAATGCAAGGCATCATCAAACCACTTTATGCCTATTACGCCGATATTCGTTACCGTTTTATTGTGCCGCAAGAGCAATTTTTGCATCAGTTTTCACCCGAACGGCAGGCATTTTTAACCGATATTTTCGCCCACACTCAAATGAAGCGCATTTGGGGCAGTTTGGATTTTTCTTCACTGTATCAGGCTACGGGGGCTGAACGGACTCGAGTAATGGCTGCGTTAGAATATCTTGCGAGTCAGCAACTCATTGAATTAGAAGCAAAGCAAGTCACCGATGTCTATCAAGTCGATGAACAAGGCTTAGTAGAGGAAAACAGAGCAGAGCAGCTCTATCAATACTTTGCTGATAAAGAAGTAAAAGAAATTGCTCGCATTGCACAGTTAGTACGATTTTTTGAGCTAACGACTTGCTTAAATTACAATTTAGCTCGCTATTTTGACGATAATGCAGCACCCCAATCCTGTGGTCATTGCAGTGTTTGTCGTGGCCAAGTGGCTAAATTGACCTATTCTGAAGAGCCAATATGGCCTGATGATACGCAAATTTGTGCCGATTTAAATGAGTTAAAACTCGCAGCAGAAGCCAAAGGCTTAGCACCTTTGTCCTTAGATACCCAATGCCAGTTTTTAGCAGGCCTGACTCAACCTATCTTGACTCGTTTGCAATCTCGCAAACTCCAAGGCTTCGGACGTTTGGAAAAATGTAGATACGCCGATATCAAGCAAAGGCTACAAAAAGCGGGTACTTAAGGGGTAATGATTGAAGGCATATATGCTATATGCCTTTCGTCATCAGATGCATTTAGCGGGTTTAGGTAACCCTGCTATTTTGGTTGCTTGTTTTGCCGGGCCAACTGGAAACAGCGTATAGAGGTATTTGGAATTGCCTTTATCTGGGCCTAAGGTTTGGCCAATGGCTTTAACTAACACCCTAATCGCAGGGCTGGTTTTATATTCCAGATAAAAATCCCGAACAAAATTGACCACTTCCCAGTGAGCACTGGTCAGTTCAATTTGTTCTTCATGAGCGAGCAGCGGCGCCATATCCGGGTGCCAGTCGGCGATATTCTTCAAATAGCCTTGATGGTCGCGTTCAATTTCGACGCCGTTAAAAATAAGCGGATTTACCACGTGATCACCTTATCGTGCTGTAGAGCTTGAGTGACAAACTCGTTGTAATCAATTTGACTAATGTTATTAAGACGTTCCGTTAAGCCGCGGGCGATGACATCGTCTTTCAGCACCATCACCTTAAAGGGTGATAGCGCCATGGCCCATTGGCGCAGTAATAATGCATTTACGCCATCACTCGAGAGTAAAATCGCATCCTCTTTGCAAGCATAACGCAGGCAAAGTTTGAGGGCATTGTCTCGGCTGGGCGAGGTTTGAATATGATGTAAAATCATTAGAATACTAAGACCTCATCGACAGCTTTTAAGTGAGCTGAAATCGCTTCATCGTTTAAGATAGTCACCGGAATCGACAGCAAACCATGGCTTAAGCCGTAGTCACCTAAAGACTGTTTGCAGGCAAACACCGATTCGATGTCGTACAGCGGGAGCGCTTTTAACGCCGCGAGGTAATCTTTACCACCGATAAGTTCGGGTTGTTGGTCTTTAAGCAGATGAAGCACGCCTTCATCGACAAACACTAAACTCACTTCTTGCTCAAAACTGGCGCTTAACAGGGCAAAGTCTAAGGCCTCGCGGCCTTTAGTGGTGCCATGGGGCGCGCTTCGGAACAATATACAGATTTTTTTCATAGCATTTCCGAAGCTTAAAAGCAGATCAAACGATCGGCTGATTCAATTCCCGTGACCAGTTCACCCAGTCCGCCCATAATAAAAGAATGTTCAACATTCCAGTGGCTTAGCCCGTTTTCCTGCGCCTCTTGCTGCGAGACGATGCCGCGCCGTAATGCCGCAGAAACACAGTTCACTAACGAGACTTGATGCTCGGCAGCCAGTTGTTTCCAGCCTTTAACCACATCATATTCATCGGATGCGGGTAAGTTAAAGTCCGTGGAGTTATACACGCCATCCTGATAGAAAAACACGCAGACAATCTCATGTCCGCTTTGCAGGGAGGCTTGGGTGAAACGTAGGGCATTCACACTTGCCGACGTGCCATAGGCAGGCCCGTTTACTTGGATAATAAATTTGCTCATCATAAAAAAAATGGCCCTAAAAGTAGGGCCATTTTAGCGTAAGTTTCCCGAAAAGGGGATTAATCATCGTTACCAATGCCAAGCAAATGCAAAATGGCAATAAACAGGTTTAAAAAGTCCAGATACAAGGAGATAGTGGCGCGGATATAGTTAGTCTCGCCACCATTTACGATACGGCTAGTATCGAACAGGATAAAGCCGGTCATTAACAGCGCAAGACCTGCGTTAATCGCCATAAAGGCCACACTATTACCCACGAAAATGTTAATCAGCGCAGCGGCGATCACCACAATCAATCCTGCGAACAAGAACCCACGTAGGAAAGAGAAATCTTTCTTCGTCGTTACCGCGTAGGCAGAGAGCGCAATAAAGATAACTGATGTTAAACCAAGAGCTTGCATGATAAGCTCAGAGCCATTCGTCATACCAGCATAGTGGTTAAGCATGTAACCTAATGAGGCGCCTTCCATACCAGTAAAGGCAAAAACCCAGAAGATGCCTGCCGCTGAATCGGCTTTTCGTAAGGTTACAAATAGCAGTACTAAACCGCCGATAGATAAACCGAGTGACATCAGTGAGCTGATGTTGAGCGCCATCGCTAAGCCTGCACACAATGCAGAAAAGGCGAGGGTCATGGCCAGTAACAGATAAGTGTTTTTAAGAAGTTTATTCACTTCTAAGGTGGATGCACTCGTTGAGTACAGGGTTTGCTGAGTCATATCTTTCTCCATTAGCTTTTGAATCCAAACTGATCATTTTGATTTTTAACGGGCACGAGAGTTCCCATTAATCTCGCAAATCCAGTAATCCTGTTTGCATAGTAACTAAAACAGCGCTTGGCTTAAAGGATTCACGCCACAAATAACAAGTTGTAAAGGCTGATTTTTCTGTGTTGTCTGATGATTCAGCCGTATTTCGTTACAACAGTGCAACACAAAGACTTTAAAACAAGCTTAATCCTGTGATCATACGGCAATATTACGCCAGCCATTCACGGTGTAATTTATCGGTATCGCCTAAATAATCCAGCACCCAGGCCAGGGCGGGCGACATCTTATCGGCGTTCCAAGCTAAGCAACATGGGCTGGTTAATTTCGGATTTTCAAGCTGTTTTTCGACCAAGGCGCCAGCTTTGATAAAGACGCTGGCCAAATGAACTGGCATATAGCCAATGCCGAGGCCCTCTCTAAAACAGTTAATCGCGCGGATCCAATCCGGCACCACGAGTCTGCGCTGATTCTCCAATAACCAGGTCATGCGTTTCGGAATTTCCCGCGAAGTATCTTCCAAACAGATGGAGGGGAAGGGGCGCAATTCATCGTCGGTTAAAGGTCGGTCAATATTGGCTAAGGGATGGTTTTTACTCACCAAAAACGCCCATTGAATATCGCCCATGTCTTTATATTGGTATACGCCACCTACGGGAATGGCGGTGGTTGCACCAATGGCGATATCACTTCGACCGGTCGCAAGCGCCTCCCACACCCCGTTAAAGACCTCTATGCGGATGATAAGCTCAATATCGTGGAAATGACGGTAAAAGTCGGCGATTAATACGCTAATTCTGTCGGCGCGGACTATGTTATCTAAGGCGATAGACAGTGTGGGTTGCCAACCATTTGCCACACGTTGAGTGCCACGTTTCATCTCATCCATTTGAGTCAGCAAGTTTCTGGCTTGCTTGACAAAATGCTCTCCCGCAGGGGTTAAGGTCACGCTGCGGTGGTGGCGCTCAAATAACACAACACCGAGTTCTTCTTCGATTTGCTTAACGGCATAACTGACCGCTGAAGGGACCTTGTGCAGTCGATTGGCTGCCGCTGTAAAACTCCCCACCCGGGCCACGATATCAATGAGTTCTAACGCTTGTTCCGAGAGCATAGCTGACATCCATTGTGATGAAAATAATTGATAGCATCTGTCAAAAATAAACGTTTCCAATCAAATTAACAAGTATTTAGACTGCACGCCTTAAGTCTTTTGACATGATTATTTTATGAAAACATCTAGTAATATCTTTGTAAATATGAAGTTTTTTATATTCTTATTCTATTTGGCCTTGTTAAGCATGTTAGGCTTTATTGCCACAGACATGTATTTACCTGCTTTCAAAGCAATTGAAAGTTCGTTCAATTCTTCACCTTCACAAGTGGCGATGTCGCTCACCTGTTTCTTGGCTGGTTTAGCCTTAGGGCAGCTGATTTATGGCCCTTTGGTCAGTAAACTCGGCAAACGTTATGCCCTGATCCTCGGCCTTGGCATTTTTGCCGCGTCCAGTGTTGCAATTGCCAATAGCGACTCGATACTGATGTTGAACATCGCTCGATTCTTCCAAGCCATTGGCGCCTGTAGTGCTGGCGTTATTTGGCAAGCGATTGTGGTCGAACAGTATGATGCCGAAAAAGCTCAGGGGATCTTCAGCAATATTATGCCGTTAGTAGCATTGTCACCCGCATTAGCCCCAATCCTTGGCGCTTATATTCTGAACGATTTTGGATGGCGTGCAATCTTTATCTCATTGTGTGTGATTGCCTTTTTATTGGTGCTGATGACCTTATACTTCGTGCCGAGCCATGCAGCGCATCAGGATGCTAAGCCAAGCGCAGTTTCCTACAAGCAGATTTTGAAAAATACCCGTTATTTAGGTAACGTAGTGATTTTTGGTGCGTGTTCAGGTGCGTTCTTTGCCTACTTGACGGTATGGCCGATTGTGATGGAGCAGCATGGCTATCAAGCAACCGAAATTGGCCTTAGCTTTATTCCGCAAACCATCATGTTTATTGTGGGCGGATACGCGAGTAAGTTATTGATAAAACGTATTGGTGCCGACCGTACACTCAACGTATTACTGGCCATGTTTGGACTCTGTGTTATCTCAATTGTATTTTTCACCTTATTAATGAAGATGGAAACTATTTTCCCACTGCTGATTTCGTTCTCGATACTTGCAGCGGCGAACGGGGCGATTTATCCCATCGTCGTGAACAGCGCCTTGCAACAATTTACCCAAAATGCAGCTAAAGCGGCAGGATTACAGAACTTTTTGCAAATCACTATCGCATTTGGCGCCTCAAGCTTAGTCGCGCTCTGGGCAAGCTCAGGAGAAGTTGCCATAGGTTGGGCCATTTTGAGCTGTTCATTAGTGGTGATATTGGGTTACCTGTTAAAAACCGAACAAACATGGGCCGATTTTGCCAAACACTTTACTGCGCCGGATCCAGCTCGCCTTGGGATCAATGTGGATAAGAAGCAAAATCAAGCAGATTGAATGTAATACGAGCAGTTAGCGCAAAATTATCAGTTAGTGCTTTACAGTCAGTAAACTAACTTATATTATGCGCATCGTTCGGAGGGGTGGCAGAGTGGTTTAATGCACCGGTCTTGAAAACCGGCGTGGGTTTATAGCCCACCCAGGGTTCAAATCCCTGCTCCTCCGCCATTTTCTACGGAAAAGCCATCAGCAATGATGGCTTTTTTGTTTTTGGAATTTCGAAAGTTGAACCCTAGGGTTCCTAATTCTAAGCGCAGCTCCTCCGCGAGATCCCACGGAAAATCCATCAACAATGATGGATTTTTTTATTTATGGAATTTGACGCGGCCTTTTTCTTTCGCAATAGATTTAATTTCCCATTAGCTAGGATTTTCAAATAGCAAAGCAGCTTAGGTTAAGTAAGGCTAGGCTAAGTGAGTTTATGCCTGATAAGACTTAGCGCAAAAGCTTCATAGGCAGGAACCGTTTCATTCCCCACCCATGTACTGTAGATGCAGGCGGGTTCGCTCAATATGAGTCCAAGAGCATCAACATAGTCGGCGCCGTTGACCACCAAGAACTGCTTTTTATAGGGCAACAACACCATCTGCGGTGATTGCTTTAAAAAAGCCTGCGCCTCATCAAAACCGCTGAACCAGTGATTGAGCAAGGTATCGCAGCGCCTGCTATGGAATAGGGTACCTAAGTCTTCACCGATGTGTGCTTGCCCCGATAACACTCTTTGACAGTGATTAAAATCAGTAAAACCGAGCTCACGAGCCAATAGGCTTTGGCAATGCTTAAGCTGAATATCCTGCTGCGTAAAACCTTGCTTATTCATCAAGGGGGCGAATCTATCTAGCGCCATTGCATCACCAGCGTGGCAGGCTTTAAGGCGCTTTTTAGCGTGGATTTTGACTTCGGTTAAGGCGCGTGGTGCTGGGGTAATTTGTTGTATCACAAACAATTCTCCTAAGTTTTATTGGCATCTCCGCTAAGCCAAACCTAATCAATTGTTGTGTCATACATGTGATGCGTACATCGAGATATGAGTCAGAGTGATGTCATCTTCTGCGGATAGGTGTCTCTGCAACCTGGCGCCATTATTCGACTTCTAACCGTTTGAGTCAAGCTAAGCGCAGCTTAGTTTTCCACACTCTTCCTCGCCTAATCGTTACATGCTCAGCCTTAATGTTAAAAATTTTATCACCCAACAACTAAAATCATATTGTATTACTATTATCTCGTAGTAATATTGTAGTATGAAATGATATTCACTCTACCTGCGTAAACCGAATAGGGCGCAGACAAAATGAATGGGGATGCAAATGTCGAATGTTTTAGGGGCTTACGCGTTAGGGCTTGATTACGGCTCTGATTCAGTACGCGCGTTATTGGTGGATACCCAAACGGGCGCAGAAGTAGCAACCAATGTGGTGTACTACCCACGTTGGAAGAAGGGGCTGTTTTGCGAGCCCGCGAAGAATCAATTTAGACAACATCCCCTCGATTACATCGAAAGCCTTATCGAGGTAGTGCAAGGATTATGGGCAAAAGCCCCCAGTGGCGCCGCGCAAAGAGTCTGCGGGTTGAGTGTTGATACCACAGGTTCAACTCCCATTGCCGTCGACGAAGCTGGCGTTGCCTTAGCCTTAAAACCAGAGTTTGCGAATAACCCCAATGCCATGTTTTTGCTTTGGAAAGATCACAGCGCGATCCTCGAAGCTCAGCAAATTACCGCCGCAGCAAACAATGCAAGCGAAAATTACTTGAAATATGAAGGAGGGATTTATTCCTCTGAATGGTTTTGGGCCAAAGCGCTATTCGTACTGCGCCACGACACAGAAGTCAGACAAGCCGCCTATAGCTGGGTCGAGCACTGTGATTGGATCACCGCATTAATGACGGGCACCACACATCCAAAAGTCTTTAAAGCAGGGCGCTGCGCCGCTGGTCACAAAGTGATGTGGCATGAGTCATGGAATGGTTATCCACCGAATGACTTTTTCGTTGGCATCGACCCTTTACTCGATGGTTTAAGAGACAAATTACCCCTTGAAACCTGCACATCCGACAAGGTTTGTGGTCAGTTAACCCCTCAGTGGGCACAGCATTTAGGGCTATCGACCGAGGTTATCGTGTCTTTTGGCTCATTTGACTGCCACGCAGGCGCCGTTGGTGCCAATGTTAAGCCCGGCGTCTTAACCAAGGTGATGGGCACCTCTACCTGCGATATCACGGTCGCCAGTTATGAAGATATTGGTGAGCGTTGTATCAAAGGGATTTGCGGTCAGGTCGATGGTTCCGTATTGCCCGGCATGATTGGCCTTGAAGCGGGTCAGTCCGCCTTTGGCGATCTCTACGCTTGGTTTAGGGAACTCACCGCATGGCCGATGCAACAGCTCGACACTTCAGCACTGTTTGATGACGACACCAGAACCAAACTTATTCAGCAACTCGAGGCCGAAACCTTAACCGTGCTGGGCAATGCGGCCGCGAAAATCCCCGTTGGGGAGACGGGTATTGTCGCGCTGGATTGGATTAACGGACGCCGCACGCCCGATGCAGACCAATCTGTTGCCATGGCTATCATAGGCTTAACCATGGGCAGCCAAGCACCGCAAGTCTTCAAAGCCTTAGTGGAAGCCAGCGCCTATGGCGCACGGGCCATTATCGAGCGCTTCAAACAAGAAGGCGTTTGCATTGACCATGTGGTCACTATAGGTGGGATCTCGAAAAAATCCGACTTCATTATGCAAACCTGCGCCGATGTGTGGAATTGCAATATCGACGTACTCGAGAGCGAACAAAGCTGTGCCCTCGGCGCCGCCATTTATGCCGCAACCGCAGCCGGGGTTTATCCCGATGTGTTGAGTGCCCAAGCCGCAATGGCCTCAAGCGTTGCGAAAACCTATCAACCGAATCCTGAAAACGCACAGAAATATCAAGCGCTTTATCAAGCGTACTTAGCCCTTGGCCACTATGTTGATGGAGCAAAATAAGATGTCTTTTTTAGAGCTAAAACGCGAAGTCTACGAAGCCAACATGGAGCTTGAGAAACGCAAACTGGTGACTTACACCTTTGGCAACGTTTCACAAATTGACCGTCAACTGGGCGTGATTGGTATCAAGCCCAGCGGCGTGCCCTATGAAGATTTGAAGGTTGAAGACATTGTGATTGTTGACCTTGAGAATCAAATCGTCGAAGGGCGCATGCGTCCTTCATCCGATACCAAGACGCACACCTATTTGTATCGTCAGTGGCAGAGTATTGGTGGCATTACCCATACCCATTCAACCTATGCCACCGCGTGGGCGCAGGCACAGATAGCGATTCCCTGTTTAGGGACGACCCAGGCCGACTATGTGTACGGTGAAATCCCATGCACAGCTGTGATGCGCAATGATCAGATAAGCCGCGACTACGAAGAAGAAACCGGCGTGCAGATCCTCGATTGTTTTGCCGACCGAGATCCCAACGAGTCGCCCATGGTGATAGTGGCAGGGCATGCTCCGTTCACTTGGGGCGCGAATG
>NZ_AKZL01000030.1:0-56127 GCF_000282755.1 Shewanella sp. POL2 | reverse complement strand
GCGCTCTCTCCCGCTCAAAGGCTCCCTCGTGGAGCCTTTTTATTTGGTGCTTTTATGGCTCGTGTCTCGCTCCGCAAAAAAGTCTATATCGCTGGCCCTATGACTGGGTTGATTGATTGCAATCGTCCTGAGTTTCATTTAGCTGCCGATGTTCAGCGCGAGCTTGGCCATATTGTGCTTAACCCGGCAACACTACCGGATGGATTAACCGAACCCGAGTACATGGCAATTTGCTTGCCGATGTTGATGTGCTGCGACCGGATATATCTGCTGGATAACTGGGCGAGTTCAAAAGGTGCCAAAGCGGAATATGCGTTAGCTAACAAACTTGGCTTAGAGATTGTTTTTCAAGATGGGGTGGATCATGAAATAACGCTACTCGGTTTGCGGGCAGATCAATAACCGCCGCCTGATTTCTCACAGGTGTAATCCAAAAGAGAGTTCGCATTGCTCTAAGCAAAAGCAACGCAGTCAGCGAAAGGTGGTCGAGCCATTTTTAGAAATGGTAACGGCATGACGTAGTTCGGGTTCGCGCCCCGTTAATGCATCAGTAGCGTAAGAGATAACTATTTAAAAGTTTAAGCATGTGCTTGAGCTTAATTGGTAAACGGTGGATTACGGCTATGAAAGATTTATCGCTTGTTAATTGTGGTTCTATAGGTCAGGTACAGCGGACCACAGAAAACCTTTCATTTGGCGAAGCAATTGATCTTGTTAAATGTGGTTACCGTGTTGCACGTGCAGGATGGAATGGCAAAGGAATGTTCATCTTCATGCAGAAAGGCAGCATAGATTATGGAGATGAAGGCTTACCATTACTGACTGAAGGTATTCAATCAAGCCTTTTTGAAAAAGGCGATGTAGGTACTGTCACTCGTTTACCTTGTATCAATATGCGCTCAGCATCAGGTTCGACAGTCACAGGTTGGTTAGCATCCCAAACAGATATGTTATCCAACGATTGGGTTTTGTTGCACGAACCACAAACTAATTAATCGTAGCCAACCCCAGCTGAACAAAAGCGGCCGCTGCAATGGTGGCCGTGGTGGGTATGTGTTGCCGAGGTTTTGACAGTACCGCCTCGGACGTTGAAAGACACTAAAAACATCAGCAGTTAGAGGCGGCTTACCTCACCGTTGATCTAACCGTTGGCCGCGCTAAGGCTAACCCAAAATTACAGGAGTATTGCCCATGTCATTAAAGCAAAAGCTCATGGCACTTGGGCTGGCCTCTGCTGTTGCATTGGCGGGGGCGAATTTAATTGCTCCAGCCGAAGCCCCAAACGGTGAGCCGATATTGCACACCTACCTTGACCCGGTGCAAATCCTCACTGCTTGCTTTGGGCACACAGGCCCCGAGCTTGAACTCAACCAGTTTTTTAGCGAACAGCAATGCATCGAAATGTTCGCTGAGGATTTAGGCAAAGCCGATCGCCAGCTGCGCCGCCTCACGTATCCGGTGCAGTTAACCGAAGGTGAGCATGCGGCTTACCTCAGTCTCATTTACAACTTTGGTGCGGGCAACTTTCAAGCCTCCACTTTGCTAAAGCTGTTAAAGCGTGGCGAACGAGTGGCGGCTTGTCGCCAACTCACCGAGGCCTGCGGCAAGTATGGCTGCAATGGTTTCGTTTATGCCAATAACGTCAAATTGCCTGGCTTAGTTGAGCGGCGCAAAAAAGAACAGGCGATATGCCTTAAGGATCTCTATGTTCCAAAAACTCATTAACGCCACAGGCACATTGCACTTGTACATTATCGGCGCGCTGATACTGGTGATTGCATTACTCGGTATCAGCCTCACCGCCACTAAAACCGATCTAGCCCTAAAAAATGCACAGCTAGAGTCTGCCGCTATCAACCAGCGCATGTTGCAGGATGACCTCACGACCGTTACCGATGAGCTGCAAGCACAGGCTAAAGAACGTGACCGACTCGCCAAGGATTACGCCTTTGCATTAGCACTCAATCAACAAGCCGCCAAAGCCAAGGCCGAGATTGACAAGCAGCTTGCCGATCAGCGCGATGCCATTAAAAAACTAAGGACCTCAGCCAATGAACAAACTCGCAGTTGGGCTAATACTGCTGTGCCTGATGATGTTCAGCGGCTGCTCAAACACGCCGCCTACTGTGCGCACCGTAGTCACCAAGCAGACCCAGTATGTGCTGCCGCCGAAAGAGTTGATCAGCCAGTGCTTACCCGCCGAATGTAGTTCGGACGCTAATGCCGATCTGCCAGATTGCATCATTCAACTCTTAGCTGTGATCCGCAAATGCGATACAGATTTGCAGAATATCGAAATATGGCGTGAGGCCAAATTAAATGAACTCAACTGAATCAATCCGCGAAGTTGGCACGCAAAAAATGCTCGCCGCTGCGTCTTATAGTGCATCCGCTACAACAGCAGCCGGAGGAGTATTTACAGTGAATAATTTAGCGCTGTGGATAGGGATATTTTTAACAGTGCTCACATTCCTTGTTAACTGGATATATCAAGCGTTTAAAGACAGGCGCGACGCGGAGCGGCATGAGTTGCAAACGCAAGTGCTAAAGGCACAGTTAAAACAGGTAGAACAACGCAATGGCCCGCATTCAACCCCAAGAGACAGCGCCTGTTCTGCTGAATAAAACCGACCTTTGCAAAAGCTTAGGGTTGAGTACCCAAGCGTTTGATAAATGGGATGTGCCAGTACATAGCAAAAAAGGCCGTGAGTGCTTGTATACCATGGCCGATGTGGTGGCCAATCGCGTGGCCAACGAGCGTAAAAAACACCTCAGCAAACCCGACGAGGATGATCCAGAAAAGCCAGATCTCGACTATGAGCGCTGGCGCTTAACCAAGGCTCAGGCAGACGGCCAAGAAATCAAAAACGAAAAAGAGCGCAAAGAGGTGGTCGAGGTCGGCTTTTGTGTCTTTGTGCTTAATCGTATCGCCGCGCAAATCGCCCCAGTGCTGGATCAAACCCACATTCGGATGAAGCGCAAATATCCCGACATTCCAGAACGCATAATCGACGCTTTTAGAGCGGAGGTGATTAAAAGTCAAAACACCGTTGCCGAACTCGCAGCGGGTATCGAGGACCTTCTAGATGAGTATATCGGCAGCACAGATTAAAAATCTGAAAGCTGCCGTTGCTGCTGGGCTGCGTGGATTCTATCGCCCGCCCATGCTCACTTGCTCAGAGTACGCCGATGAGCATTTTTATATGTCTTCGGAGTCAAGCTACACCGAGGGCAAGTGGGAGAGCTTACCGTTTCAAATCGGTATTCTTAATGCCATGGGTAACGACCAAATCACCACGCTGAACATTATGAAGTCAGCGCGGGTCGGTTACACCAAAATGCTGATGGCTAACGCGGCTTATAAGATTGAGCACAAAAAGCGCAACGTGTTGATCTATCAGCCGCGTGATGGTCAAGCCAAAACCTTTATGAAAAAGCACGTTGAAACGGCGATCCGCGATATCCCCGTTTGGCGTGCGCTGGCTCCGTGGATGGGGCGCAAACATAAAGACAGCACCCTAGAAGATAAAATATTCACCAACGGCAAAACGCTCATGGTGCGAGGTGGTACGGCTGCGGCCAACTACCGCGAAATATCCACTGATGATGTGATCTACGACGAGCTAGCGGGTTTTGATGAATCCATCGAGCACGAAGGTAACGCCACCTCATTAGGTGATACCCGTATCGAACTGTCGATGTTCCCCAAATCAATTAGGGGATCAACGCCAAAAGTGCTCGGCACATGCCAAATGGAAAAGGCATGCAGTGAATCGCCACACTTTTTTAAATTCAATTTACCGTGCCCGCATTGCAGCGAACTGCAATCACTTAAATGGGGCGGTGCCGAAGAATCATTCGGCATTAAGTGGCGCAAAAATGATAAAGGCGAGCACGACCTAAGCACCGCTTACTATCTGTGTGAGCACTGCGGTTGCTGCATTGAAAACAATCAGCTCGATGATATGGAGTTGCACCAAAGCGCGATTTGGATTTGCGAAAACACTGGCATTCGTACCCCAGACTTTATTGATTTTTACGATGCCGAAGGTAACGACATCACCACGCCGCCCAATATCTCAATCCATATCTGGTCGGCGTATAACTCGCTCAACAGCTGGGCAAAATTAGTCACCGAGTTTTTAAAGGCCAAAGGCGATAAAGAAAAGCTGCAAACTTTCGTCAACACCAAGCTGGGCTTACCGTGGGATAACGACACAGGCGAGCGCGTTGAATGGGAAGATTTAAAACGCCGTCGCGAAATGTACCCCAGTGGCAAAGTGCCCAACTGGGTGGTGTATTTAACCGCAGGTATCGATACCCAAGACGATCGCTATGAGGGCCGTGTGTGGGGCTGGGGCGCGGGTAAAGAGGCTGCGCTTATCGACCGCTTTATCCTGTATGGCGATCCATCAAGCCAAGTCTTAAAAGACAAAGTTGCCGAGCGTATCGGCCAAAGTTACGCCCGTGCCGATGGGGTGATCCTCAATATTGGCGTAGCGGGCTGGGACTCTGGTGGTCACTACACCGACGATGTTTATGCTATGAGTAAAAAGCTTGGCGTGATGCGGGTGATCCCACTGAGGGG
Organism: Shewanella sp. POL2; assembly: GCF_000282755.1. Taxonomy (NCBI): domain Bacteria; kingdom Pseudomonadati; phylum Pseudomonadota; class Gammaproteobacteria; order Alteromonadales; family Shewanellaceae; genus Shewanella; species Shewanella sp. POL2. The sequence continues at coordinate 51,539 of NZ_AKZL01000030.1, read as the reverse complement.
CGCCAACGTCTACGGCAAGCCGATCGCTAACTTTCCGCGTAAGCGCACCGCCAAGGGCGTGTACTTAACCGAAGTCGGTACCGACAACGCCAAAGAGTTAATCATGGCCATGTTGCGCATCGACCCCGATGTGGATGTGCGTAAGCCTGGTGCAATTCATTTTCCGCTAAATGAATCCGTGTGTGACGACATTGAGCTGCAACAGCTCACGGCCGAACGCAAAATTCCTAAACGGGAAAATGGCCGCATTGTCTACCGCTGGGATGCTGGCAAGCGCCGTAACGAGGCGCTGGACTGTTTTGTCTACGCCTTGGCCGCGCTGTATATCGCGCTCGAAAAATTCGGCATCAATCTCGACAAGTTGTCACACGTTAAACCCATCGCCACCACAAATAGCGAGCAAACCGCCGCAGAACCTAAACCCGCAGCCAAGCCAAAGGCAAGCGCCAATAGCTGGCTAAACGGTGGCGGCGGAGGTGCAAGCGGCGGCTGGCTGTAATGCATAGATAGCAACAGGAAAACTCATGAGCCAACAACAATGCCAACAGATGATCGATGCGTATATCGCCGCCGAACTTGATGTACTGGCGGGTAAATCAACCACCATCAACGGCAAGTTAATGACCACCGAAGATCTTGGCGAAATCCGCAAAGGCCGCCTCGAATGGGAACGCCGCTTAGCAGCTTACAGCCGACCACAAGGCGGCGTTAAATTCGCGAGTTTCAACTAATGAAAAAAGGCATTGATAAACGTAATCAACCACCACCTCCAGCTGGGCCGCCATGCAGAGAAATTAACTATGGTGGAGATGTAAAAGACCTTATTTATATCTTTGCTGTTTATCTGGCTACTTGGATCGTTATTCCTTTACAAATTTACCAGTTTTCTATTCTTACCGCTTTTTTCTTTAATTAATTCACTAGGGGCTTAAATGAGCATTATCAACGATGCGCTGGCGATATTTGCCCCGCGTTTAGCTTTGCAGCGTCAAGCCGCTGCAATGAGCTACCGCAATTTAAAAGGCTATGAGGCGGCAAACCCAAGCCGCACTCACCGCGCCAAAAAAGAAAGCCGTGGTGCCAACCAAGCGGTATTTGCGGCGGGTAAAAGCCTGCGCGAGCAAGCCCGCTGGCTGGATGAAAACCACGACTTAAGCATCGGTATCTTAGACCGCTTTGAAGAACGGGTGATCGGTGCTCAAGGGATTGTGGTTGAACCGCAGCCGCGCAGTATTAGCGGTGAAATTCTTGATGACTTAGCCAACGATATTCAACGCCGTTTCGGTGCGTGGTCGCTTAAGTGTGATGTCACAGGCCGCTTTAGCCGCCCTGAGCTTGAGCGCTTAGTGCTGCGTAGTGCGCTGCGTGATGGTGACGTTTTCGGTCAGCATGTGATGGGGCGCGTTAGCAAATTCGGCCACCCCAACGAGCAGGGCACCCAATACAGCATCGAGGCGCTTGAGGCCGACTTTATCCCCTACGAGTTAAACGAACCCGCAAAGCGGGTACGCCAAGGGCTGGAGGTTAACGGATGGGGGCAGGTGGTTAACTATCATGTACTGCTTGATCACCCCGCTGATCAAGTCGGCTTTCGTTACAAAACCAAAGCCGTGGCCGCATCAAACATGATGCACCTCGGTTTATTCAAGCGCCTGCACCAGCTACGCGGCGTGTCGATATTCCACGGCATTTTAACCCGCTTAGCCGACATAAAGGACTATGAAGAATCCGAGCGCGTTGCCGCACGGATTGCCGCTGCGCTGGCGTTTTATATCAAGCGTGGTGATGCCTCGATGTACATCATGGATGACCAAGCGAGCAATCGCGAAATCCCCATTGCACCAGGCATGACGTTTGACGATTTAAAGCCCGGTGAAGATGTCGGGATGATTGAATCAAATCGCCCCAACGTCCACATGGTGGAGTTTCGCAACGGCCAGATGAAAGCCGTTGCAGCGGGTAGCCGTGGCAGTTACTCGAGTATTGCCCGCGATTATGACGGCACGTATTCAAGCCAGCGCCAAGAGCTAGTTGAGCAAGACGAATCGAACCGCATTATGCAGCAATGGTTTTGTGCCGGTTGGTCGCGCCCTGTGTTTCGCAACTGGCTAAAAATGGAATTGCTCAACAAGCAAGACCCATTAGTGCTACCGCCCGATCTCGACCCGCGCACTTTGTTCGATGCGGTGTACTACGGCCCAACAATGCCGTGGATTGACCCACGCAAAGAGGCCGAAGGCTGGGAAATGATGATTGCCGCCAACGTCGCCACAGAGGCCGATTGGACCCGCGCCCGAGGCCGCAACCCAACCGAAGTGAAGCGCCAGCGTAAACGCGAGGTGGAATACAACCGCGAAAACCACATGGTCACCGCCAACGACCCCGACCCATCGCTAGGAGATCAAAATAGTGAAAAAGACCCCAATAGCAACAGCGGTAGCAATGCTAAGCGCAATGCTGCCAAGCGGAACGCTGATCGCGCCCGCCGCAACGCTGAGCCAGATCAGTAACAGCTCACAACCAAGCCAAAGCTGGTACAGCCTCAAGGCACAAAACGGCAACGCTGAGCTAATGATTTATGACGAGATTGGCGGCTGGGGCATTAGTGCCCAACAGTTCGCCCGTGATCTCAAAAATCTAGGCAAAGTCGGCACCATCACCGCCCGTATTCATTCGCCTGGTGGGGATGTGTTCGAAGGGATGGCGATTTACAACATGATCAAAGGCCACCCAGCGCACAAGGTCTGTTACATCGACGGCCTCGCCGCATCAATGGCCAGCGTGATTGCCATGGCATTTGATGAAGTCATCATGCCTGAAAACGCGATGATGATGATCCACAAGCCTTGGGGCGGAACCCTAGGTGATGCGGATGATATGCGCAAATACGCCGATTTACTCGACAAAGTTGAAGGTAACTTAGTCGGTGCTTATCAACAAAAAACAGGCTTACCCGAAGATGAGCTTCACGCCCTATTAGCCGCTGAAACATGGCTAACAGGCCGCGAGGCAGTGGAAAAAGGTTTTGCCAACACCCTAACCGATCCGCTGCAAATGGCGGCATCACTTAATTCAAAACGTCTTAAGGATTTTACGAATATGCCTGAACATGTAAAAAACCTGTATGCACCAAAGGGAAATATTCCTTCGCCTGCACCAGCACCACAACCAGCCCCTGCGCCAAGTGCTCAGCTTCCTGCGCCAGTAAACCAACCCGCGCCCGCTGCTCAACCTGATGCCGCGGCGATTCAAGCGGCGGCGATTGCGTTTAATACCGCGCGTATTAATGGCATTAATACTGCGTTTGCGGCATTCCCGCAGCTAGCCGAGTTAAGAAATCAGTGTATCGCTGATGCGACCATTGATGCCGATAAAGCCAAAGATATGATCTTGGCAAAGCTTGGCGAAAACACCACGCCAGCTGCGACCATGCCGAATCGAGTTATTATCTACTCCGGCAACGGCAATATCGTCGGTGACTCAATTCGTGCTCAATTAATGGGCCGTGCTGGCTATGAAAAAGCAGAAGCTGGTAACCACTATTCAAGCTATGGACTGCTTGAACTTGCCCGTGCATCACTCATGGATCGTGGTATTGGCTGCGCCGGACTCAATAAAATGGAGATGGTCGGCCTAGCGTTTACTCACAGTTCAAGCGACTTTGGCAGCATCCTTTTAGATGTTGCCAATAAAGCCGTCTTGATGGGTTGGGAAACCGCCGAAGAAACCTTCGAGCGCTGGACTAAGAAAGGCATTCTAGGCGACTTTAAGATCGCCCAGCGTGTTGGCCTTGGCGATTTTAATAGCCTGCGCCAAGTGCGTGAAGGTGCTGAATATAAGTACGTTACCGTTGGCGCCCACGCGCAACAAATTGCGCTGGCAACTTATGGCGAGCTGTTCAGCATTACCCGTCAAGCCATTATCAACGATGATATGAGCATGTTGACTGACATCCCAATGAAGATGGGCTTTGCGGCCAAAGGTACCATTGGTGACTTGGTTTATGCCGTATTAACCAAAAATCCTAAGATGGCAGATGGTAAAGAGTTATTCCATGCTGACCATGGCAACTTAGGCAGCGGCGCGCCTAGCGTGGCGGCACTATCCGCAGGCCGTAAAGCAATGCGCATGCAGAAATCTGGCAATCGTCCATTGAACATTCGCCCAGCGTTCCTACTTGCACCAGTGTCATTGGAAGATAATTTTAACCAGATTATCCAATCAGAATCGGTTAAAGGTGCTGATACTAACTCTGGTATTGCTAACCCAATCAGAAACTTCGCCGAAGTGATCGGCGAACCACGCTTGGACGATAACAGCGATAAAGAATGGTTCCTTGCCGCAGCACAAGGCCGTGACACCATTGAGGTGGCTTACCTCGATGGTATCGATACGCCTTATATCGAGCAGCAACAAGGCTTCACTATCGACGGCGTAGCCACCAAGGTGCGTATTGATGCGGGTGTAGCGCCACTGGATCACCGCGGTATGTATAAATCAACAGGCGTTTAATCCTCGAGTTAACTCACACTAGCCGCCAGCTAACCACTGGCGGCTTTTTGTTATCTGCATGATTTCTTTAATCAGTTTAGGAAACCAAGATGAAAAATTACATTCAAGATGGCAAGACCATCAGCTTTACTCCCACCGCCGCCGTTGCAAGTGGTGAAGCCGTTCTGCTTGGTATGTTGCTCGTTGTCGCTATCGGCGCTATTGCGGCTAATACAGCAGGCGAAGGCGTGACCGAAGGCGTGTTCGAACTGCCTAAAAAGTCCACCGATGATGTTGCGTTAGGTGTTGAGCTTTACTGGGACGATACCGCTAAAGAACTCACCACCACGGCCACCGACAATACCAAAGTCGGTAAGGCTTGGGCAGCGGCCGGAAACGGCACTGCCACGGTTGCGGTGAAGATCAATGCCTAACGTGGGCAGAAACTTTGCCGACCGTGTGAATGGTAAAATGGCACGGGTGTTTAAGCGTTTAGCTGACCCGTGCCAATTTACCCCAGTGGATGGCACCGAGCCATTTACTCGCATGGTGAGTTTGGATGATAACAGCAAAGATTTAAGCTCAGGGACGAGCGAATATCTGCCGCAGTTAGTCACCCGAGCCGAGTTCTTACTCAGCGAGGGCGTTGTGAGTGCCGATGATACCTTTGCCCTAGGCAGTGTTGACGAAAACGGGGAATTTATCCCCAACGGCCAACAAGGCCGACTCACTCAGCGGGTGAGTATGGATAGCGTTTGCGTGGCGTTTATCTATATCACGATTGAGGACTAGCCAATGGCGCGGGTAAAAATTGAAGGCATGGAGGCGGTAACAAAGGAACTGAACCGCATCCGTGCCGCCCAAGCGCCAGCGATAAACCGTGCCATTGATGACACAGTAAAGTTTGGGCAAAAGGCGGCGGTCGATGCCATCTTTAACCGCTATGGCTATAACTCCCGCAGTTACATTGAGCAACACCTCTCGGTAAGTGTGGACCCGCGCAACTTAAAAGGGGTGATCACCGCCCGTTATCGCGCCAGTACCTTAACCAGATTTGCCAGAGCATTAACCCGCACAGGCAAAAACGGCCGTTCAAGAACAGACGGCCATATGGTTAGCGCACTGCGCAATCAGCCTGTTTGGTTTAAAGGTACCTTTACCGTGATTGGTAAAAACGGCAATCAAATCATGTTCCAGCGCCAAAAAGGCGATAACAGTTGGCGCAAGCTTAAAGGTCAAAAAGCCATGTACGGCCCTTCAGTGGCAGGCAGTTTCCGCAAAATCCGCGACGATATTGAGCCGCCGATTATTGCGTATCTGCGAAATAAATACGGCCAGTACAGCGGCACTTAGCCTCGAAATCGTAAGGACTCCCCATGATCCAAGCAATTATCGACCGTTTAAAAACGGTTGACGGCGCGACCGTGCGCGAAGGCTTTTATGCTCAGGGCGTAGCCAAGGAAAAGATGTTTATCTTTTTGCAGCCGTTTACCGATGCTTTTGGCGCTAAAAATGGTGTTGATGCCTATCGTGATGATTTGGTGCTGCAAGTGGTGGCGGGGATCGCTGTTGATAAAACCCAAACGCCAACAGCGGATTTAATCAATCTTGTACGCGCCATTCGCACCGCGTTTTACAAAGATGAACGCACCTTGGAGAAAGTCAGCTGGTTGCCCTCGGTTATCACCTTTAAAGAGTTAGAAGCCTGTAAGTACATCATGCCCGAAGCCCATGAAAAACACGGGTTAGCGGTGCTCACCCTATCCCTTGTTAATACCGTTAAATTTGGAGAATCACTATGAGTGAAACCGTAGTAGAGAGTTACATCGGCTCAGGCATCGTTTACGTTGCTGGCCGCGACGTTGGCAACGCCTCAGGCGTAAAAATTGCCATCGAGCAAGAAACCAAAACCCAACCAAACTACCGTGGCGGTGGCGGCAATGCTGCCGAAATCACCAAGGTAAAATCGGTTAAATTGTCATTCACCATGAACGACTTTAGCAACGCTAACATGGCATTAGCCCTGCGCGGTAAAGTGGAAGTGTTAACGGCTGGTACAGTGGATGATGAGCCAATCACCGCAGTATTGGATGGGTTAGCCAGAACAGCATTTATGATCGACACCACTGTTGATCCCGTCGTAAAAAACGAAGCTGGCGCGGTAACGTATGTAAAAGATACTGACTATGTGGTCAGTGCTGGCGGTATCCGCGCCTTAACAGGCGGAGCGATTACCGCAGGCCAAGCGCTCAAAGTCAGCTACACCAAAAAAGCCGGTAACGTACTGCAAGCCCTCACTGAATCAGGTACTACCGTTCCTGTGGTAATCGATGGTGTTAACGATGCCACAGGTAAACCTTGGGTGCTGGATTTCTACAAATGGAGTCCAAGCCCAACTGCTGGCTTGGACTTAATTGGCGATGACTTCGGTAGCTTTGATATCGAAGGCGGTGTGCTTGCCGATAGTTCTATTGTTGCCACGGGCAAGTCTAAGTTCTTTAAACGTAGCGCCGCCTAATGTTGGCGCAACTATCCGGTATTACCGGATAGTTCAATCTCGTTAAACGAAGGCCCACAGCATTTATTCAATGCTGTGGGCTTTTTATTTTGGTTTGTTTATTCCATTGGTGATGCCATGAGTTTTAAAGATCAAGTCATTAACCTGATCATCCAAGGCCGCGACTTGTTTTCTAGCGAAGCGGCTAAATCTGAAAAGGCATTACAAGAGTTAGCAAACCAAAGTGAAGTCTTAAATGAGCGCCTGGATGATTTAAAAAATCAACAAGCCGCCATTGCTGCCATTGATGATCTCACCACCGCCATTAGCAAAGGCGAACGTAAATACGTTGATAGCGCCCGCGCGCTCGATGAGTTAGTAAAGCAGCAAAAGCTAGCGGCAACCCAAGCCAAACAGCTTGAAGCCGCGCAAAAAGAGGCGGCTACCTCAACCGCTAAGCTTGAGGCTGAATATAGCCAAACCGTTGCCGAACTGGCTAAGTACGATCAGCAGCTCGCCGCTGCCCGTGCCGAGGTTGAGCGCTTAACCGCCACTCAAGGCGAAGGCGCACAGGCTAGCAAGGCACAGGCGCAAGCGCTATCTCAAGCCAAAGATGATTTAAAGCAGCTTGAGTCTGCCCAAAAGAATACCGAAACCAGCGCCAAGGCGTTGGCAGACGAACTCGAAAAGCAATCGACTGAGTTAAAGCAACTCGGTAGCGAAGTTGATAAAGCCGGGCAACAAAAAGCCGAGTACGCGCTCAAAGTCAAAAGCGCCCGCACTGAGTTAAATCAACTCGGCACTAGCATTGGCCGCAACAAGGCCGAACTCGATAAGCAACAAGCCGTGCTCAATAAAGCCGGTATTGATATGGGTAAGCTGGCCGATGCCAGCAAAGAGTTAAAGACTCAACAAGCCGCCGCTGAAGTTGCTTTAAAAGGCGTTAACACTCGGCTTGAGCGCCACAATAAATTACTCAACGAATCGCAAAAAGAAGCGAGTGATTTTGGTGGCAGCATTAAAGCTGCTACTAGCTCATTGCTTGCCATGGCTGGGGCTTATGTGGGCGTTGATCGCCTATGGGAAAGCCTAAAGTCAATCCTCACCGCAGGCGATAAAGCCCAAGCCTTTAGCGCCCAAATGACGGCGATGATGGGCAGCATTGCGGGTGGCGAGCAAGCCACTGCATGGATTAAGGATTTTGCCAACCGTACTGGCACCGAGTTAGAAGGCGCTAAGCAAGCGTTTGCTAATTTAAAAACCTTCGGCATCGACCCGATGAATGGCTCACTGCAAGCCATGGTCGATTACAACGCTAAGATTGGCGGTAGCCAAGAGGATTTAGAGGGGATCATCTTAGCGGTAGGTCAGGCATGGGCTAAGCAAAAATTCCAAGGCGAAGAAATTCTCCAACTGGTAGAACGCGGTGTGCCCGTTTGGGATTTGTTGGCAAAGGTCACAGGTAAAAATACCCTAGAACTCAGTAAAATGAGTGAACAGGGTAAACTTGGCCGCGAGGTGATGCAGCAGCTGTTTGACGAAATGGGCAAACAGGCCAACGGCCAAGCAGCAAAGAGCCTTGAGCGCTTAAGCGGGCAAGTTAATTTAATCTCCAATAAATGGGAGCAGTTTTTACAAATCATCGCTGACTCTGGCGCGTACCAAGTCGCGGTTGATTTGCTCAAAGATCTCAATGCGCAGTTTGATGAACTGAACAAAAGCGGCAGCATAAAAGCTGCTGCGCAGGATATCAGCGACTTTTTCCGCAACCTTGTGCGCGATGGTGGCGAAAGCCTTAAGGCGACACTGGATAACATCAACGCCTTTACCACTGGTTTAAATGTTGTCGCGGGTTCGGTGCGGCTGATCTTCAACGTGTTCAGCTCGGTGGTAGCCACGTTTGGCGCCACGCTTAGCGGTGTGTTCGCCTTGATCCTGCAAGGTTGGGCAACGGTTGTTGGTACTCTCGGCGGTGATGAGTTAGCCAGAACGCTAGAGACACAGGCCAATGCGTTAAAGGCGGTTTCGAAAGCTTATCTTGATCAAGTTGAGCAAGATTCCCGCGACGCTACCGCCGCCCTTAAACAAATGGGCGTTGATATCCGTTTAGACTCGGATAGCACCACTCAGACCCAAGTCAATAATGCCGAGAAGGTAAAAGCGGCGGTTAAAAGCCAGCTTGAGCAGCAGTTAGAAGCCAGTCAACAAGCCGTTGCCGCCGCTGAAAAGGCGAGTGAGTCAGCCACTAAAGAGGTGGCAGCATGGAAGGCGCGCGAACAGGCCGCTAAGGAGCATTACACCGCCCTTAAAAATTCCGGCACCGCCAGCATGGCCGAGCTTGAAGCGGCACAAATCGCCCTTGAAAATGCCACACTGCGTTTAGGTGATGTGCAACTGAGTCAGGCGGATAGCCAACAGCAGCTTGCTAATGGTAACGCCGCCTTAGCCGCCGCCACGGTAAATTTGCGCAATGAGCAAAACCAGCTAGCGCAAGATCAGCTTACTAAAGTGCGTGATGCGTTTATCGCTGGCCAAGCCTCGGTTGATGACTATAAAGCCGCGCAAGAAAACGCCAAGAAAACGGCCGCAGAACTGGCTAAAGCGCAAAGCCAACTCACCACCGAAGTTAAAAAAACCGCACAAGCCGCGACTGACTATGAGTTAGTGATGGCGAAAGCCGGCATTACCACCACCAAGGTATTGCAGGATCAGGCCGCCGAAGCCAAAAAGACCTTTGAGCAAGTTAAGCAAGGGGCCAAGGATGGCGCAGCATCGACATACGATTTAAACCAAGCGTTTTTAACCTATGCCGAAAGCGCGCTAAAAGCCGAACAAGCTTCGCTAAAATATGGCCAGTCGAGTGATGGCACCATTGCCGCGTCACTCAAACAGCAAGCGGCTGCGATGGGCTTAACCGATCAGCTCGGTAAGCTTATTGAGCAATACGGCAGGGTAGAAACAGCCCAAAACAATTTCGCCCAAAATAGCAGTAACGCCTTTAATCAAGTTGATAATGGCGCGAGCGACATGGGCGATTCGGTGGTTAACACCCTCGATACGATAGTTAAATCTGCCGAGGATGCGGGTACAGGCCTAGGCGATATTGCTCAATACTTTGCCGATATTGGCGCTGCGGTATTTACTAAAGTGCAATCCTTAAGTGATGGCGCGGCGCGATACTTTAACACCATCGTTTACGGTGTGCAGAATGTCAAAAAGGAATTTGGCGAACTTGGCGAAGTAGAAAACGAAATCGAGCGGTTAACGGGGGTGATCTACGAGTTAGATAACACCATCGCTAAAACCATCGATTTTGTTGGCCTGCGCACTTGGGCATTGGAAACTGAAAAGGCGGGCAAGATTGCCGAGCGCGCCTACTATCGGCAAAAGCTTGAACTGCTTAATTTGGTTGATGCGTTAGATAATGCCGATTCAGCCAACCTCAGCATTATCGACAGCGCAACAAGGGCAACCAAGGCGCTTGATTTAGTTAATGATCAAGATATGTCATTGCTTACCTCTGCACTGGCCAGCGCCAAGCAGCGTATGGACTCTTTGCGCGATAGCGCTGAGTCCACGCTTAAGTCACTGCAAGATGAGTTAGACGGTTACCTTGGCCGCCAAGATGAAATCGAGAAGCGCCGTTATCAAGAGCAGATTGCCGATCTCAAACAGCAACTTGCCGCCGCAGAACGCACGGGCGATAAAAAGCTGATTGCTGACTTGCAAGAAGCCGAGCGCACACTCAAGCAGGTGTATGAGTACCGCACCGCCGAAGTAAAAGCCCAGCAAGAAGCCGATAAAGCCGCCAAGGCCAAAAGCGAAGCCGAGGCCAAACAGCAAACCGCTGCTGCTAATGCGAGCACCAAAGCCGTTACCCAAACCACAACCACCACAACAAACTCTAGCGCTAATGCCCCAGTTGGCAATAGCTCGGATACGGTCGTGCTTAAGTTGCAAGTGGGCGGCAGTACATTTGATGCCAGCATGAAGCGCAGCCTGGTGACTGAGTTGGTAGCCGAGATCAAGCGTTTGCAATCGATAGGCGGGTAGTGCGGCCAGAGCGGGCTTAGCCCTTATAGATTCTAGAGTCTAGTGACTACAAAGGAACCCCATGACCACCATTGATACCATCGCGATTAGCGCGGATCTGCTGTGGCTCAACCGCAATGAAAAAGTGCGCGTGGCGGCCAATACCAAACGCGCGCTAAACGGTGCGCCGCAGGTGCAGCAAACCATTATACCCGCTGGCCATGTGATGACCTTAGGCACTAAAGAGGGGTGGCTTGCACGCAGTGAGTTTGAGCAATTGCAGACCCATGCGGCCAGCACGTTAACCGTCTTCACCATTGCTTATGAGGGCACCGATTACAACGTGATTTGGGATAACACCCAAGGCGCGCCAATCAGCGGCGAAGATGTGTTTGATGAGGTGCAAGGCTTTGCGCAACTGACTAACGTCACCCTTAAGTTTTTAACGATGTGAGCACTTTATGACTATCACCCGTGCCGATTTAAAAGTATTCAAGCCAGAGCAGTTAGGCTCAAGTGATGACGCAGGCGGCCAGCGTACTAAGCTGGTTGTGCAATCCGGCAAGCTTAATGAGTTGTTTCCGGCAATCTCGGATATTGACCACGCGATGAGCGCGGTAGATATCGTTAAATGCTATCCGGCATTAGATACCGCTGGACGTGAGTTGCTGCTCGATGGCCATGTGTTTATTAGCCAAAAGCCAACCGATCCGTTAGTAAGCATGTTGATTGCCGAGGCGGATACGCTAGATGATGCCGACCGCATGACTGATATGGTTGAAATCCTTGAATCCTCGGTACGCGCTGGTCAGTTAATCCGTAACCGTTTGATCGGCTTGCTCGCAGGGCAAGACACCTTTCCCCGTGCTTATTTGCAATCGAGCTATATGTTTGATGGCCGAGAATACTGGGCTAACGTGACGTTACTCAAGGGCCAAAAAATAGTGCTCAGTGTTGAATACGCTGGTGCTGAAAATGCCTTATATCCGCGCTTTGAGCACTTTTGTGAGATCCAAGAAACGGTCACAGGCGGCGCCACGGGCAATGTGCAATTTAAACCGGCTATCCCATTTAACACGCCCAATTACGATGTCACCATCAATGGTGAAACGGGCTGCACTAAAATGCGTTATGTGAGTGAGAACGATGGTATTAAGTACCATGGCGTAAGCAAGTTAACTGCTGCATCCTTAGGTAATGAAATCCTGCTTGAGTCAACGATTACCGAGTTGTTACCCAAGGTAAAAACCCTTAATCCATTATCTGGCAATACGATTACCTCAGGTGATGATGGCAGTGGGATTATTGCTAAAACTGTTAGCACGCCCTATATCACTGGGCAGCAAACCTATATTTTTGAACTGCCCGATTTGCTTAATAATGACTATGTAAATAATGGCCTACGGTTATCACCAAAAGTCGTTAATTCGCCAGCACAATGGACACGCTCTATTGTTGGCACAACCGTGACATTTACGTCCACTGGGCTAGATCTTAGTTATTACGATATTGATACTATTACAATCGAATACCTATCAGCGGCTAAATATGCGGTTTATAGCTATGGCTCGGCGTTTCCAGCAAACAAAAAAATCACCCTTGGATCAACCCAAATGCGGGTGGTGTTTACTAACACATCCCAAGGCAGCGCATTTTTAATTGAAACATCAGAGGGCAATTTTGTTGATGCTGTAAACAGTGTTCGCTTAGTACAGCTTAATTACGAAACTGGCGTGGCCACTAAGTTTTTAGATAGCCGTGGCGACTTTACTATTATCTATACCTGTTTAGTTGAGCCGCAACTTACTTCGGATAATATCGCCAACTTTGCATTAGTGACCGATGCGCCTGTGCTCGACACTTTTTATGTGCAAGTGAGTAACGTTGCGGGGGATACCTTGCTTTCTGCTTCAAGCAATGCAGCTGGGGTAATCACTGGAACAGGCGTTACCGGCTCAATTACGGGTACCAACGTCTCGCTAAACTTTGCTCAAAACGTCAATTTAAAAACCCTGCGTTACGACATTAGCGAAACCGTGTCGCTATCGCCACCGCCAGAGCTTTACGGTCTTAATCCGCTGCGGATTAAAAACGGCGGCATTGTTAACGCCTTCACGCCGTGGAACTCAGTATCTATTCAAGATACTGCCTTGCAAGTGATTAGCAGCCCTGCACCAGCGCAAACCTACAATGCACGGGCAAATGCGCGCTTTGTTGATATCACCGATGCCGAAGGTAAAAGTCTGTGGACAGTAGCAAACACCCATTACACATGGGTAAAGGCAACAGGCGTTGTCACTCTCAACAGTGATTTTAGCGGCTTTACCGCGCCGTTTATCCTTACCGATACCATCGGCGAGGTGGCGTTAGTGACTGAGGTGCGCAAAAACTCGCTAGTGCTCGCTTCCGAACTCAGCCGCCAATATCCCATTGGCGCCACGGTATCGAGCGTGCAAAACCTTGGCGACTTGCAAGCCCGTGTTGGCCCAGTGCGTGATATGACGGCGTGGTCCAACAACTGGGACTTAGATGGAACCCCAGCCACAGGTAATTTGAACAATGTCGATTACCCGATTGAAGTCCGCAACGACACGGCAATTAATGAAGATTGGGTGCTGATATTCACTAGCCCAACGGCATACCGCTGCGTGGGCCGCCGCATTGGGCAAATCGCCTTGGGTGACACCTTAAACGACTTTGCCCCAATCAACCCGCTCACGCTTGCGCCTTACTTTATCATCCGCGCCGCTGCGTTTGGTGGCGGTTGGAATACAGGCGAAGCGATCCGCTTTAAAACCTATGCAGCCAGCAAGCCAGTGATGCTACTGCGCACGGTACAAAGCGGCCACAGCCAAGTCACCACCGACCGCGCCGTACTCGCGTTCCGTGGCAATGAGTCTTAACAGCAGGCGCTAGGGCGCTGCGCTTTTAGGTTCTAGGTCTAGGTTCTAGAGCCTAGAAACTTTTAATCAGGAGTTTATATGGGATTACCAGTAACCGTTTATCGCTACACCGATGCTGGCGCACCGCAAATAGTTAATAACACACCTTCTGAGTGGATAAATGTTTTAAAAAAAGTTTTAGTTGAAGGTTATGGAGATAAACAGCCATTAGGCTGGACGCTTGAATTTGAGGATGCTGGTGTGCGGGCTGTCGCATTCAGAAACTCAACAACCGATGGTGGTAGTGGTGGTTATGTAAAATTTTATTCAATTGACGGTAGCAACACGGCAAACCGAATTGTAGGTATTAAATGTGCTTTAGGTATGACTGACATAAGTACATTTTTTAAACCATTATGGGCTAGAGGTTTATTTGTAAGCTCTAATCATAAAGGGTGGGAAATAATCGGCACCAAAAGAGGTTTTTATTTAATACAGCATTACACTGTGAACGCAAACATGGCTTTGCAAGGAAACACACCCGACAATCAAATATATTTTATCGGTGACATCCATTCTGCAATACCTAACGATACATCACCTTTTACGATAGTCAGCTGTACTGGCACAACTGCTGATGCAACCACTTCCACTGGGGTAGTAGACCCATTGGCCACATTGTATGCACAGTTATATCCTGTCGATGGTTCATCTGTAAGTACAATGCACGCATTCAACAAAACGTCTTTTTATAAAGATTCTGGTGCGTATGATGGTGATGCCGAATCACTAGGTATAAATCACTTAATGCACCCTGTTTTTATTTTTGGGTCGGTAGGTCAAAATAACAATGTATCTTCACCGTTTGGTAGAGGTGTAGTTCCCGGATTTCATGTTTCTTCATTTGCAGGGTATAGATCTGCGATATGGCCAAAAGTTCTCAATCAGAATGGTGTAGATTGGATTCTGTTAAGGTCATACAGATCACCTCAATTTTGGGTCAGTACAGGTAATTGGTATGATTAAATTTTTTAATTATGCAGTAGTTAATAATTCATTATGTAATCAATGCGTGGTTACTATTGATTCTGACCCTGATGCTGAACGTGTTATAATAATGGATCGTAATACATCCGAGGTTTACCACAATTTCAATTATCAATCTAACAAGCAGCTAGCTTTTATTGTTCCGATGGGCAATCAGATTAACAGCAATCTGTTAGTCGGCATTCTTGATGATAATCGCGTTTATAACACTAAGTTCGTTGATGGTCGTAAAGCTGAATTGATTGATGGTAATACAGTGAATATTCGCCCATGACAGCCACTGTAATTCGCTTCGACACCCCTTGGTTAAACGCTGTCTCGCCTGTAAAAATCCGCTTTAATGATGCGCCTGTTATTGTCGATAACTCATTTGGTATCGAGCTTGGCTTTAGTTGGGCGGATTTAAACTCTGTGCAGCAAGCGCTATTGCTGGCTGAGGCGTCAATCGATCATGAGTTGCAATGCACTGGCGCGTGGGATAACGACAACGGTACTCAAATCAACACCGAAACCCAATGGCTTAACCCGCAATCAACCGGCATCCACACTAAGTTTGCTTGGGCTGTGGGTGAGCAGGTTCGCCGCGATTTGGCAATTAATTGGATAACACCGGATGATCACCAAACTGGCCTTGCGATTGTGTGGCTAACGCCAAAGAATCACATGGCGTTGACTGACGTGCCGTGGGTAAACTTTACCGCCGTGGATCGAGAGGTAGCCGTTACTTGGATTGATGGCCCACAAGCTGAGATTGCGCAACTCATTAGTTATCAAGCGATTGTGGTTGATACCGAGCAAACCATTACGTGGGGGCCACATGCGCCCCGCTGGGTATGCTCGAGTAAATACCGCCCGCCAGTGGGAAAAGTCACACTGCGCTTTAATGAGCCGCTAGCAGATGATCAAAACCCGATTGTGCTGCGCTTTACCGCATCACCTAATTATTGCTATTGGGATGATGGCGGCGGCTTGATTGACGGCAATCCCGTATTACCACCACTTGATTTTAAAATCCCAATTGAACCCCAAATCCGCAGGTACTACTTAATGCAGCCAACGGTGACATGCACCCGAGTTTCAGACGGCACAGTGATTGTGATCAGCAGCGTGAGCATTAGCCACAGCCGTGGCCAGTGGGCCCGCGCGGTGAGCTTGGAGTTCTCAAGCCGTATCGATGCCGAGCGCGCTCACAATGAGTTATTGCTGATAACCATTAACGGCTATGAATTTTACGCGATTGCTGAACAGCCAAGTGTGAGCAAAGTGTTTGGCAGTGCCACTTATAACAGCACTGGCCGATCCCGCGTGGCCGAACTGGCCGCGCCTTATAAGCTGCCAATCAGCTACACCAACACCACGGCCCGCAGTTTTGCGGGTTTGTTGGGTGACTTGCTGCAAAATACTGGCTGGACGGTGCAGCTGAACGGCATCACTGATTTTACCATCCCAGCCGGTGCCTTTAGCGTGGGCAATAAAACCCCGATTGAGGCAGTCGCCGAGGCGGTAGGGCAATTAGGTTGCATGATCTTAACCGATGATGCGGCCAAAAAGCTGACCATAGTCCCACGTTGGCCCACTGCACCGTGGGCAATGGCAACCGCAGTGCCTGATCTAGCATTGCACGATGCGGTGATCACTAGCTATAGCGACTCAGTCAGCCGCAATCCATTGTGTAACGTGGTGTGGCTGCGGGGAGAACAGCAGGGCATTAGCGCCAAAGTAAAACGCGCAGGCAGTGCGGGCAATATCCCCGCTGCAGATATCAGCGCTCAGTTGATTGTTGACAACCAAGCCGCCCGAGTAGCCGGTACCAATGCACTGGCCGAAACGGGCGATAAGTTGAGTGTGAATTTGTCGATGCCCGTAATGGCCGATTTACCACCCGCAACACCTGGCATGTTAGTTGGCGTTACTATCAACAGCGAAGTGTTTAAAGGCGTGTGCGATAGCTGGACTATCCGCGCGACTGTAAGCGAGCGCGGTGATATCGATATCGAGCAAAGCATTACACTTATCAGCCCGTTAGAAAGTTAGAAACTAGAGCGGGCTGCGCCCTTATAGATTCTAGAATCTAGAGTCTAGCCCCTAGGTTTTATCACGTCATCCTCGCGAATGCGGGGATCCAGCTTTTAGTATCGAGGCATCATGCTTAAACAACTTCAATCTGCCTTGGTGCTGCCACGGCAGATCATGCTCGTTTCTGCCGTTAATGCAGATGGCACTGTCACCGCCAGCAGCGCCAGCGGCCACACGATACGCGCTATTGGCACCGCTACCGTTGGCGACCATATCTATGTGCAAGATGGCAGGGTGCTAGGGACTGCACCCGATTTGCCATTTGTGGAGATAGAGGTTTAAGAAATAAGTATTTTTAGCTTAATGCTTTGGTTAAGTCGTCAATCATGCACTTGATGTTGTACTCAGTGCCACCGCCTTTAATTGCGCGATCGATAGCTGACTTGCTCGGAGCAGCGCCGCGCACTGAATTAATCAGCTGTTCTGCTTTACGAGCCCCGCCAGCCTTAGCAACCAGATAGGCTAGTTGTTCGGTGTTTGAAGCGTTCTTTTTCATGCTAATCCTCAATGCTACATTCGATATAGCTAATTTTTTTATCTAGTGCATAAAGCTCTCCGCTTCTAGCATCGAACGGCATTCCGAAGATGAATTTATCTGCAAACTTTTCGCGTAAAGCTGAGTTTTTTATTTTCAATTTAGCGCTGTAAGAAGTGTCATTAAAATTATTCATTGCTTCAATTGTTAAATTATAAAGTTCAACAATTTCTTGGCGATGTTGTTTAACTCGCTGAGCTGCTTCATCGTCTTCAACAAGAAGATCACATCTATCAAATTTTAAAAGTATCATTTTCATGTTATTTGTCGCTTAGAAAATAAGTGTCAGGATCGAATGGAATGTCAGATTTTTCACTCATTAACTTTGTGCGTCTTGTTTCTTTTATTTTGTCGCCAAGGTAAAAATCATCATCACAAACTACAAATCGATCATAAGAAGTGATGCCATTCCCCCACTTTTCTTCGCCGCGCAAGTCTGGGTAGTTGATGCTATCAACTCTTTCAAAAAATTCTGCTGACGCTTTGAGATACTTTGCATTGCATTTGATGAAATCAGTAATTTTATTTATATCAGCGGTTTCAATTTCATAAACAACTTCTTTCGTAAAGAATTCGCTAAAATGATGAGTTGTTGCTACTCCACCTAAGACTAAACGATGGTTATAAGTAATAGTTGAGCTAAAATCTTTTGTTTTATGCCCAGATAGACGGCAATTAAATCCTTGGTAATAGATTTCTTCTACAATCAAATTAGCGCACTCGCCGATGATTTTTACGTAACACTCAGAACCATAATCATCATTATCTTGACGAATAACTTTAACTTTATTTCCTGTGCAGATTTCAGTAGCAATTTCAGCAATTTTTTCTAATGTGATTGTGTTCATCGCATTATCTCCATTTTGCTTCGCACCATTGCTTAGCTCATGTGACAAATATACGTCCCGAATCGGGACGATGCAAGCGAATTATCAATTATTTTTCAATTTATTTTTCTTGTACCAATTTCTAAAGTAAGCGTTAAGTGTTTTTCGGTAAGCAAGATAATCATTGTAGTCTGATTCTTTTAGCTTTTTTACATAAGCAGAGCGCCACACATTACTGTATTCATTTTGCTTTTGAATGATGAGTTGCTGCTGATTGGCGGGTAATGAGTGCAGTCTTTTAATCCGTAGTTGATAGCGTTTTTGTTCATAAAGCTGATCGGCTGCTCGCCTGGCGCTGTGCCGCTGCTTGTTATGATCTGGGTTTAGCGCAATCAATTTATAGTAGCTCCGCTTGTGCTTGGCTTTTAGCTGTTCATGCTGGCATCGTTCTGAGCATGTTGTTCGTTTAGCTCCCCAATCATCATTTATAATCGGCGCTCCGCAAATCACACAAGGCCCACGGCGGCAGGTTTTGCACGCTGGCACCAAACCTTTTACAAGTGAGCCCTGATCGACTTCAAGCGTATTGCCGCAAATACAGCGGCATAGCCACACCTTTACCGCGTTGCGGCCATGCTGAACACGGCCAACGCAGCGCATAACATGCAGCGAGTAAAAATAATGATCGGTGTAGTCGCGCTCAATCCCTGCCATTTTAATCCTTTTTAATAAAATCCTTATCATGCAACCTTTTGGGGAATAACTCTGTATACACTTGCCACAGGGTATTGATGTTTCTATGCCCTGTCACCTGCGCCACCTCATCAATCGTGAAACCCTTTTCAAATAACCGGCTCGCGCCTTCTCGTCTAAGGTCGTGATAGCGTAAATCGGTTATCCCCAATTCATTACGCACTCGTTGGAACCCTGCAGTAACTGAGGTTGGATTGTACGGGAATACCCGCTCATCGTACCGTGGCTGCTTTTGCAGTATCTCCCACGCCCCACCCAGTAGCGGCACTAACATATGGTTGCCCGTTTTTTTGCGAGGATCTTTACGGTCGCGCACAATTACCGCTTTTTGTTCCTCATCAACATCAGCCCATTTTATCCGGCAAACCTCACCAATACGCATACAGCTGAGTATCGAGAAATCGAGTAAATCAATGTAAGGGATATGCGCCGCCCGTTGATCTGCCCTTGCTGCTAATCCCACTTTTAACTTCTCAATCTCAATCGCCGTTGGCCTGCGCGAACGCTTAGCTGATTTAGCAATCAAGCCTTGAGCGTATAGCGCATCGTAGGCGTCAATCACCGCCACCTGCGACACATCATAACCAAAGTTTGACCGCGCAATTCGCAGCAGCCAGCGGATCACACTCACATCTATAGACAGCGTAGAGCCACCCGCACCCGCACTTGCACGTAATTTACAGTGCTCAATAATATGATGAGGCTTTAGCTCATCAATCGGCACTTTTGCCAATTCGCAATCAGCCAGTAATTTCAGGCAATATCGTTTAGAGCGTCCTATGCTCGCATCGATGTTAGTATCAGCAATCGCCTTGGTAATCACATCACCCAGCGTTAACTTAGGTTTAGCGTTATCCTCAAAACCATTGGTCTCAATTTCTGCCACCCGCTGCTTACCCCACGCCTCCGCTGGCGCCTGCTTTGTAAAAGTGCGGTGATCGCTGTAAACTATCTTACCTTTTTGCTTCACCCGCACAGTGCATTTATAGCGCGGGGTTCCATCTGCACGTTGACGAGGATCGATCACATAAAACGCCATTTGGATACCTTGTCCAATTTTTTGGGATACCTAACAGGATACCCAACCATTTTAAAATATGCAAAAACGTGCAAAAAACAGTAAAAATATATTATCACTGTAATTAAGCAACATCACATAAGTAGCCTGATATAAAAGAATTTATGCTAAAATCAATTAATAGAACCTTTTCCATTGCACCGATGCTCGATTGGACGGATCGTCATTACCGTTATTTTGCGCGTTTAATGTCGGCCAATGCCTTACTGTATACCGAGATGGTGACCACCGGCGCGATTTTGCATGGCCGTGGCGATTATCTTGCCTATAACCAAGAGGAACATCCTCTTGCATTGCAGTTGGGTGGCTCGAATCCTGCTGAACTTGCTCGCTGCGCCAAACTGGCCGCCGAGCGCGGTTATGATGAAGTGAACCTCAATGTGGGCTGTCCTTCGGATCGGGTGCAAAATGGTCGCTTTGGTGCCTGTTTGATGGCTGAACCTGAGCTGGTGGCTGAATGTGTCGATGCAATGAAGCAAGTGGTTGATATTCCTGTGACGGTAAAAACGCGCATCGGGATCGATGAGCAGGATAGCTATGAGTTTTTGACTCACTTTATTGATACTGTCATGGCTAAAGGCTGTGGTGAGTTTATAATCCATGCGCGTAAGGCTTGGCTGCAAGGCTTAAGCCCGAAAGAGAATCGTGAGATCCCGCCCTTAGACTACGAACGTGTGTATCAGCTCAAACGTGATTATCCGATGCTTAATATCAGCATTAACGGTGGCATCACTAGCCTTGAACAGGCCCAAACCCACTTGCAGCACTTAGATGGTGTGATGGTAGGACGTGAGGCTTACCAAAATCCTTATATTCTAGCGCAGGTTGACCAACTGCTCTGCGGCAGGCTGAAGGCGGTGATTAGCCGTGAGGCTGTGATTGAGGCGATGGTGCCCTATATCGAGGCTCACTTGCAGGCGGGCGGACGCCTAAATCATATCACTCGCCATATGATTGGCTTATTCCAAGGTTTGCCTGGTGCCCGTGCGTGGCGTCGTTATTTAAGCGAAAACGCCCATAAAAACGGTGCGGGCATAGAGGTGGTAAAGCAGGCTTATTTGAGTATTCAAACAGAAATAATTGCTCAATAATCATTCGATTTAAAAAGTGGTGAGATTCACTAAACGTTGTAGTATTTTTCACCACTTTACCTTTCCTAAATATCTCGCTTATCTCGTTCCAGCTTAAAATAAATTTTTAAATCTAATTAAATTAGTATGTTATTGTTTATTTGATAAGTTGGCACGTCCTTTGTAATAGTCCCTATGTCAAGTTAATCAATCGAAAGGGACGACATCATGTTTACTTCAAATGTTAAAAAATCAGTTCAAGTGAGTGTGTTATTCGGTGCATTAATGGCGAGTGTTACAGCACATGCTGAAGCGGCTCCTGTATCTGATGTTATGAGCGCCATTGAGCAAACTCTTAGCACCCAAGCGCAGGAGTTGTTAGTGAATACAAAGCGTGAATTGGTGTTATCGCTGCAAACGCAACTGGCTGAAAGTATCTATGACTTTAATAGTCAATTAACACTGAGCGCGGATACCCAAACTGATTCGGCAACCACAGGTGAATTGAGCGCGAATAAGTAAGGATCTGCCTATGTGGTTTGTAGCACCTCTAATGACTTTGCTACTGCTACCAGTGATTAGCCTCGCGTTGTTTTCAGGCATTATCTGCTGGTTTCAGTGGCATAGTGTCAGCGATAAGTAACTCATAAAATTTTGGAGTTCAAAATGAAACGAGCGCAAATACGAATGAACAATTCACAACGTTTGGTCTGTGGTGTTGCATCAGGTATGGCGTGGCAATTTGGTTGGTCCTGTTTTTGGACGCGAGTGGTATGGGCGGGGGCAATTCTGTTTATGCCAGGCGTGAGTCTACTGGTGTATTTTGTGTTGGCTTTGCTTGTAGAACAATGGAAAAGACCGATTTAAGCCAAGTTTTTGTACTCTAGATTGTGGGACATTAATGGGACAGCCTATACACGTTTATGGCCACAATCGTTAGCGAGATGCTATCAACAAGAGGGCACATTGACCCTCATGCCAATAATGAGCACTTGCTAAGTGAGTATCACTTTTTAAGAAAAGCCTGGAATCTTGCTTTTGCTTCATCACTTTTAAGTCTTGCACTAAATTGTTCTAATTCTTGATGCATTTGGTGTTGCACACGGTTTTTATGTGGTCGCATCAACTGACGGGTAATTTGCAGCGCCTGCGGTGGTTGATTGGCTAGTTTTTTCGCTTGGTTAAAGGCATAAACCAATAACTCTTCTTGGGCGATCACATCGTTAATGATGTTCAGTCTGTGGGCGGTATCAGCATCAAAACTTTCTCCGAGCAGCAATAATTCAGCTGCTTTTTGATAACCCACTAATTCGGGTAGGAGTAAACTCGCGCCCGCTTCAGGGACCAAGGCTAAATTAACAAAGGGCAGTTGAAACTTAGCTGTATTGTCTGCGTAAACTAAATCGCAATGCAGTAGCACAGTGGTACCAATACCAACAGCCGCACCAGAAACGGCAGCGACCAGTGGTTTTTTGAGCTCTAATAAACAAAATAAGAAGCGTACCGCAGGATGGTTTGGCCCTAAGTCACTATTTTTCAAAAAGTCTGCAACATCATTGCCCGAGGTGAAACAATTATCTTCACCATGGAGCATAAAGGCACGAATGTCGTTGTCTGCTTCACCTTCGATCAGGTATTCTGTCAGTTGTTTATACATATTAAGATTAAGTGCATTGCGTTTATCTGGGCGATTAAAGCTGATAACACGAACGCCCTGATCATCCCGAACCTGTATATGACTCATGGGTTGTTTTCCTTTACGACGACATTGGGTAGACATGGAGTTTAAGACATTGAAACCGATATTCAAACAGATGTTTAATTGTGTTGCCTTATCCTGTGCCTCATTTTCTGTTTTCGCCAACGTAGTGATGACTGAAGGTCATGTACGTGCAATGCCTGATACCGTTCCAAATACTGCCGCTTACTTTACGCTCGAAAATCACAACGATAAAGCCGTACGCTTGATTGGCGTGACAACCGACGTAGCGAACGAAGCGCAATTGCATACCATTATTGAAGAGCAAGGTATGGTAAAAATGCGCCATGTTGAAGGCTTTGATATTCCATCCCATGGAAAATTAACCCTGATGCCATCGGGGGAGCATGTCATGCTAATTGGGCTTAAGGCTCCATTAGTGTTAGATCAGCAAGTTAAGCTGCAATTAGAGTTTAACGATGGCGAAAAAATGACGATTACATTGCCTGTCGCTAAGCAGGCCGAGAATGCTGCTGAACCCGAGCATCATCACCATCATTAAGGAGTCGCTTGATGCAAATCACATGGAAGAAGGTCACTGGAGTTAGTTTATGCGTTGTTTTAATTGGTTATGTTGTGAGTGTCTGGTGGAGTATCGAGCCTGATCCGCTGACGCCACAACAGCTTACTGCCACAGAAAAGAATGTTGTTGGTTATGCGACCACAACCTCTTTGATTATGACCGTTGAAACGCTGCTGGATAAGCAAGGTGGTTGGCTATCGAATGATGTTATGCCACCCTCAATCTTTATGGATAACATGCCCGCCTTTGAGTATGGCGCTTTAGAGCAAGCGCGTGATTTGGCGCTGATTATGCGTAAAGAGTTTAGCCGTTCACAGTCGCAATCTACCGCTGATAAAGATTTGAGTGAAGCGCAGGCTAAGTTAAACATCGACCATACCAGTTGGTTAGTGCCGAGTGCTGAAAGCGAATACCGCGATGGTATTAAGCTACTTAAGTTGTACCGGGCGCGAATGATGGATCCGAATAATCAAGATGCACAGTTTTATGCCCGCGCAGATAACCTTAATGAGTGGCTCAAAGAAGTGCAAAAACGTTTAGGCAGTATGTCGCAACGGTTATCTGCAAGTGTAGGTCAAGAACGTCTTAACACCGATTTAGCGGGGGATAATGCTGCGCGTCAATCAACCCCTAATTTAGCCAGCCATCAGGTGAAAACCAGCTGGTGGAAGATTGATGATGTGTTTTATGAGAGCCGCGGCGCCTCATGGGCATTACTGAATTTTATGCGTGCAGTTGAAGTCGATTTTGCTGACGTGCTGAAAAAGAAAAATGCTGAAGTGAGCCTAAAACAGATCATTCGTGAACTAGAGGCAACTCAGCAAACGGTTTGGAGCCCTGTTGTGCTTAATGGCAGTGGTTTCGGTCTAGTCGCTAATCATTCATTGGTTATGGCTAACTATGTATCCCGTGCAAATGCCGCGGTGATTGATTTAACGAACTTGCTATCTCAAGGTTAATTATGAAAAAAATACTCCTGGCCAGTGCAGTATTAGGCTGCATAATGGCTACATCAGCTCACGCGGCCACTGTGGTTGGTTTTAAAATAGGTGGCGATTATTGGCGCGCCGATACTAGCGGTACTTTTTCCGATAAAGGTCAGCCACAACAAGGTTTTGACTACAGCTCATCTGCGCAGGGTAGCTATTGGTTTGCCGTTGAACACCCACTGCCTTTTGTGCCAAATCTGAAAATTCGTGAAAACAGTCTTGATCAAAAAGGTAGCTTGGCGAACGCTGATTTCAGCTTTAATGGTCATGATTTTAAAGGTAATGTGACCAGTTATACCGATCTGAGCAACACCGATTTTGTGTTGTATTATGAACTGCTGGATAACGATATTTTATCTTTTGATTTGGGCGCAGCTTATAAGTTGATGAATGGCTCTCTGCGTGTCCAAGATGCAGGTCATCCAGAAGAGAAAGACGTAGATAGCGGAATTGTTATGGGGTACGCCAGTACCCATGTGAGCATGCCGGGTTTAGGCTTATTTGGCTTTGCAGATTTAATGCTTGGGGTGAATGAGTCTAATGTACATGATTATGCGGTCGGTTTAGGCTGGCAGTTTGATGGTGTGGCGGTGGATACCCGTGTGCGCGTTGGCTACCGTGAGTTTGCCTTTGATGTGAATAATTTCTCTGGCATTAGTGCTGACTCAAAGTTTGATGGCTATTTCGCTGGCGTCGAAATTGACTTCTAAGTCGTAATTCTGACAATAAAAAACCGCCAATCTTGGCGGTTTTTTTATTGGACAATATTGCTTAACTTATTCAGCTTTTAGGCCGTTGTTAATAGCAATAACATCATCTTCGTTTAATGTACCCGCTGCTTGTTTCAGTGCAACAATCGAGTTGATGTAGCTGTAACGCGCATCTGATAATTTACGTTTTGAGTCGTACAGATCGCGTGTACGGTTCAATACGTCAACAATAGTACGAGTACCAACTTCGAAGCCTGCTTGCGTAGCCTTTAATGCACTTTCAGATGAAATTACAGACTGTTCGTAAGCACGGATAGAGCTGATTGACGCCCCCACGTTGTTGTAGTTATTACGAACGTTTTTCACTACGCTACGGTAGGTTTGTTCCAACTTCTCGCTTGCCTCAACATATTGGAACTGCGCTTCTTTGACTTGTGATGAGACTTTAAAGCCTTCAAAAATCGGAATACTTAAGTTAATGCCTGCGCTCATGTTGTCAAAATCAGGTTCATTCGAATTACCTAATTTTTGCTCTAAACCTTTGCTATAACCAGCATTTAAGCTTAGTGATGGCATATGGCCTGCTTTATAGAGGCTAATGGTCTCTTGAGCGATATCTTTGCCAATACGTTGAGTCATTAGATCGACGCTATTGGTTTCGGCAATTTTTAACCAATCACTAGATGAACTCGGTGCTGGTGTGACTGCTGAGAAGCGGTTAGTGTCGAGTACGTTTAAGGCTTTGTGATCGATACCCGTGATTTCGCGCAGTGCTTCATAACTATTGGCAAGGGTATTTTCTGCCAAAATTTCAGAGGCTGAGGCTAAGTCATATTGTGCTTGAGCTTCATGAACGTCAGTAATCGCAGTTAAACCAACGGCAAAACGTTGTTTAGTTTGCTCAAGTTGACGCTCAATCGCGCGTTTTTCTGCACCTTGGAACTCGTAGTTATCTTTGGCTGTTAATACATCAAAGTAGGCTTTAGTCACGCGAGTGATCAAATTTTGCAGTGCCGATGCATAGGTTGAGTCAGCTTGAGAAGCGGCTTTCTCCGCAAGGCTTAAACCTACCCAAGCACTATGGTCATAAATGACTTGATTGAGCTTTAGGTTGCCAGTCAGGCCGCTGCTATCATCTCGAGGATCATTCCATGCCTTGTCATAACCCACGTTTGCACTGATAGTCGGTAACAGTGGCGCACGATTTTGTTCAATCTTTTCAAACAAAGCGTTACGTTGCGCTTGCGCTTGCAACACGAGTGGGTCACTTGTCAGTGCCTGTTGATAAATTTGCAGTAAATCATCTGCTTGAACCGCAGGAGCGGAAGCGGCTAGAGTTAATGCTACGCATAGAGAACGGATCTTAAATTTCATTTGCTGTCCTTATTAGACAAAATCTCCAAAAGGAGAAATATATAACTTCGTTTAGACTAAGTAATGCCTTTACCAAGGCGGTTTGCGCTTCCCGACGCTTCCCGATACAGCTAAAACTTAATGACGTAGAGTCTAAAAACTCCAACACGTTCAAGTCAACTGCGAAGTGTAACAGATTTTATTTAAAAATGAGCCAAATTGCCTTGATAATAGGCGAAAATTTAACTGTTAAGGATAAGATATGAAGCCTCAGGTTTTTTCGCAAACAGATATTGAAATCCTCGAAAAAAAATCGCTATATCAAGGCTTTTTTGCCTTAGAGCAATTTACCTTCAAACATAAGCTATTTGCTGGAGGCTGGAGTCAGCCAGTCACCCGTGAGGTCTTTGAACGTGGCCATGCAGTCGTTGTGCTGCCCTATGATCCTAAGTGCGATAAGGTAGTGTTGATTGAGCAAGTTAGGTTTCCTGCATTAGCAACCACTAAATCTCCTTGGCTTATGGAGTTAGTCGCGGGTATGATTGCGCCCGACGAAACGCCAGAGGATGTCGCGCACCGCGAATTGTTAGAAGAAACTGGCTTGACCGCTCGCCACATCCATTTTGTGAGCAGTTATCTTGCAAGCCCTGGTGGCAGTACTGAACGTTTCTATTTTTATTGGGCTGAGGTGGATTCATCACAAGCTCAAGGTTTGCATGGATTAGCTGACGAACACGAAGATATTCGATTGCATGTTGTAGACCGTGAGGTTGCCTATCACGGTGTCGTTAATGGCGAAATAGACAATGCATCGAGCGTTATTGGATTGCAGTGGCTGCAATTAAACTATCAGCAACTGGTTTAGGTTGGAAAAGGTTTGACGCATTCAACATCACATCAAAAACCGCGTTATCAACCCAACGTGAGCGACTTTTTAGCGCTATGCGGGCGTAACTATGGCTATATGCAAAAGTGGTTGCCACTGGATATTGCTGTAGGTCAATCTTGGCAACTTGAAGGTGAATTTGGTGTATTAGTTATCCGTATTTTAGAAAATACCAAATATACTCAATTAGTTGAAATCTCACGCCCACTACAAATAGTGGAGTTTGTTAATATTCCCAAGGTGTTAGTGAGAATTTATCATGATGCTAAATTAGCAGAAGTGTTAACTGGTCAACAGATTTACCAACTGCGCCCAGTGTATGATTATCCCAATTTACGTATGTATCATAGTGATGAGAAGTACCAGGTAAATGCATTCCTGGGAGAATTATTGAAGATTGGTGGCCAACAACGTTTGGTTTGCCAGTCTTAGAATTGGGTATTCAATGTGCTGAAAGAGGCTATCTCTTACTCTGTAGCTGATGAAAATGTGCGCATAGTGCAAGTCACCGACCCGCACCTCTTTGCCGATCCTGAAGCTCAGCTACTTGGTGTTAATACCAGCAAAAGTTTGGCCGCGGTACTCAATACGATCCGTGCCGTTAATTACCCTGCGCATCTTATGCTTGCCACAGGTGATTTAAGTCAAGATTATTCCCCTGAGTCTTATCGCCAATTTGTGTCAGCGGTCGCCCCGCTCAATTTACCTTGCCATTATCTTCCGGGTAATCATGATGATCCGCGGATCATGTTTTTGCATATGCAGGGCGAGCGGATTTTTGGCCAGCAACGTATCTTAGTTGGTAAATGGCAAATTTTGATGCTGGATTCCACCGTGAGAGGAAAACCTGGTGGTCATATGGCCGCGAGTCAATTCGAACTCATTGAACAGGCTATAGCCGCACATCCAGACCGCCATACCTTACTGGTGATGCATCATAATCCTATTTTGGTTAATTGTGCTTGGTTAGACCAACACTGCATGGATAATGGGACGGAATTTTTAAAGCGTGTCGCTCAATACCCGCAGGTCAAAGCTTTGCTTTGGGGCCATGTGCATCAACAATTGGATAGCCTTTACGATGGTCCCCATGGTGCGTTGCAATTAATGGCGACACCTTCTACTTGTATCCAGTTTAAACCGCAATCGCCTTATTTTGCCCTCGATGGACTGCAACCCGGTTATCGTTTGCTGGAGCTCAAGGCCGATGGTGGCATCAGCACTAATGTGTATCGCGTACCGGGAAATCTGTTTTCCCCCGATAAAGATTCCAGCGGTTATTAACGCGAGTGACCGCAGCTTGAGGAACTATGCTGCTCTATATTCACGGATTCAACAGTTCTCCTTTCTCTGATAAAGCGGTGATGACGGCACAATATATGGCCGAGCATCACCCGTCCCTCACTTTTCATCAGCCACAGTTACCCAATACACCCAAAGCAGCGATGGCCTTACTACAGCGCTATGTTGAAGAGGCTTTGCAATCGGGTGAGCCGCTTAACTATATTGGCTCGTCCTTAGGGGGTTATTTTGCCAGTTATTTGGCTGAGCATTATGGTGGCCGAGCCGTGTTGGTGAATCCGGCAGTAAAACCCTTTGAACTGTTTGATGAATTTATGGGGCCGCAATTTAACCCTTATACCGAAGAGCATTATCAGGTATTGCCAGAGCATAAGCAGGAAGTGACTGAATTTAATACGACTGTTATCCGCAATCCCGATCGTTTTTTGGTACTATTGCAAACGGGCGATGAAGTGCTGGATTATCGCGAAGCGCTAAATAAATATCATCATTGCCAATTACGGATTGAATCCGGTGGTGATCACAGTTTTGTGGGTTATGAGCGATATCTGCAAACT
The DNA here is from genome assembly GCF_000282755.1 of Shewanella sp. POL2. Taxonomy (NCBI): domain Bacteria; kingdom Pseudomonadati; phylum Pseudomonadota; class Gammaproteobacteria; order Alteromonadales; family Shewanellaceae; genus Shewanella; species Shewanella sp. POL2. The sequence continues at coordinate 22,172 of NZ_AKZL01000030.1, read as the reverse complement.
GTAAGCCAATTTTTACACTTACCTTGACAAATCGTCATCCACAGCCGCAACATGGCCGGATATAACAACCTATAGCGTACACTATGACTAATCAATACACCTCTGACGCCATTGAAGTTCTTAACGGACTTGACCCAGTTAAACGCCGTCCAGGTATGTATACCGATACCAGCCGACCTAACCATTTAGGCCAAGAGGTCATAGATAACAGTGTCGATGAAGCCTTAGCTGGCCATGCCACTAAAATCGAAGTTGTGCTCCACACAGATAACTCGCTGGAAGTCACTGACGATGGTCGTGGTATGCCAGTGGATATTCATCCCGAAGAAGGTATTCCTGGGGTCGAGCTGATCCTGACTAAACTGCATGCCGGCGGTAAATTTTCTAATAAAAATTATCAATTCTCCGGTGGTTTGCATGGTGTAGGGATTTCAGTCGTTAACGCCCTGTCTCGCAGAGTTGAAGTCACTGTGCGCCGAGATGGCCAAGTGTATGATATGGCTTTCGAAAATGGCTTTAAAGTCGAAGATTTACGAGTCAGTGGTACCTGCGGTCGGCGCAATACCGGTACTCGAGTACATTTTTGGCCTGATGCGAGTTATTTTGATTCGGCGAATTTCTCCAATTCCAAACTTATTTATTTACTGCGTGCCAAAGCAGTATTGTGCCCCGGTCTTAGAATTAAATTCACTAATAAGCACACTAACGAAGTGCATGAGTGGTACTACGAGAGTGGCTTAACCGATTATCTTAAGACGGCGGTAGGCGATAATATCATGCTGCCGGAAGAGCCTTTTATCGGTAGTTTTAAGGGGCAAATTGAGGCGGCAGATTGGGCTATTACCTGGTTGCCAGAGGGCGGGGAGTCGATCAACGAAAGTTATGTCAACTTGATCCCAACGCCATTGGGTGGCACCCATGTGAATGGCTTTCGCCAAGGTTTGTTGGAGTCGATGCGTGAGTTTTGTGAGTTTCGTAATCTCATCCCCCGCGGGATTAAGCTCTCTCCTGAGGATATTTGGGATCGCGCAGCCTTCATTCTGTCAGTGAAAATGCAAGACCCGCAGTTTGCGGGACAAACCAAAGAGAAGCTTTCGAGCCGTCAAAGCTCAGCCTTTGTTTCAGGTATCGTGCGTGATGCATTTTCGCTTTGGTTAAATTCGAATACCGAATTAGCCGAGTCATTGGCTGAAATGTGTATTAATAACGCGCAAAAACGCTTAAAAGCAGCCAAAAAAGTCGCCCGTAAAAAAGTCACATCAGGTCCCGCATTACCGGGTAAATTGACCGATTGTAGTGGCCAAGATCCAATGCGCGGCGAACTCTTCCTTGTGGAAGGGGATTCTGCGGGAGGCAGTGCTAAACAGGCTAGAGACCGTGAGTTTCAAGCTATTATGCCGCTACGTGGTAAAATCTTAAATACGTGGGAAGTGGATGCATCTCAGGTATTAGCGTCGCAGGAAGTACATGATATTTCGGTGGCAATTGGTTGTGATCCCGATAGCAATGATATTTCTGAGTTAAGGTATGGCAAAATCTGCATTCTCGCCGACGCCGATTCCGATGGATTGCATATTGCGACTTTACTCTGTGCACTGTTTCTGAAACATTACCGAGTGTTGGTTGAGCAGGGGCATGTTTATATCGCCATGCCGCCACTGTTCCGTATCGATATAGGTAAAGATGTTTATTACGCTTTAGATGAGGCTGAAAAAGAAGGTATTCTCGATCGTATCAGCGCTGAGAATAAAAAAGGTAAAGTTCAAGTAACACGCTTTAAAGGTCTGGGTGAAATGAATCCACTGCAATTGCGTGAAACGACAATGGACCCTAATACTCGCCGTTTAGTGCAGTTAACTATTGATGATGCGGAAGAAACTGATTCTCTTATGGATATGCTGTTAGCTAAGAAGCGTTCACCCGATCGTAAAAACTGGCTCGAAGATAAGGGTGACATGGCGGTACTTTAATGTTGTGCACTATTGCCGATAACAATAACACTTAGGCATAAAGAAAATTACCATGTTGTATATTAAAACGAATAATTATAAATGTTTAAAGGTGTTCTCTGCCTATTGGACCCTACTGGTGAGTCTGGCTTTGTTACCATTCCAGAGCGCTATTGCAGGGTCTCAGTCGATCATGATTACCGTCTCAAAGGGATTTGGTTTATCGCTCTATGCTTCCGATCTTGGGGATGCCAAACAGCTTGCGATGGGGGCAAATGGCACCTTATTTGTCGGCTCCAATAAGAGTGGCACAGTGCATGCGCTTGTTGATAGTAATCAAGATGGTCGTGTAGACAAGCGTTATGTCATCGCCAAGGGGTTAGAGTCTCCCGATGCGATCGCCTTCCATAATGGTGATCTGTTTGTGGCAACTGAAAACCGAATTGTCCGCTTTATTGATATCGAGCAGCGCTTACGCCGTCCAAGTCGTCCTAAAGAGATTTATAGTGATTTACCAGAGTCAGATAAGAAAAGTGCACGAGCGATGAATTTTGGTCCTGATGGCAGGCTCTATGTCTCTATCGGTGCACCTTGTAACGTGTGTGAAGCGAGCGCGCCCTATAGCAGTATTATTGCGATTAATGTGGATACCGGCGCCAGTGAGCAAATTGCGTCAGGTATTCGCGATGTGACAGGTTTTGACTGGTCTCCTCAAGACGGCAAATTGTGGTTTGCCGATCAAGGACGCGATTGGATGGGCGATAACTTACCCCCCGATGAGATTAACCGCATCGATGTGGCGGGCAGCCATTATGGCTTTCCGTATTTACACGCATCATCCGTGGTCGAACCTGCCTATGAAAAGCCAAAAAATTTAAAAATTTCTGTACCGATATACGAACTGCCTGCACACGTTGCACCAACGGGACTGGCATTTTACCGTGGTAAGCAATTCCCAGAAATCTATCATAATCAATTGTTTGTTGCTGAAAATGGTTCTTGGAACCGTTCAAGCAAAGTCGGTTATCAAATCGTCATGTTGAAGCTTGAGAATCAACAGGTGGTCAGCCGCGAAACCGTAGTGAGTTTTCTCGACGGTGAGTTTCCTGTCGCCCGCCCCTATGGATTATTGTCCGGTGAAGATGGGGCCATGTACATCTCGGATGATTTGAAAGGTAACCTGTATCGACTGTTCTATAGGGATGGCGATAATACTGAAGAACCACAGGAACTAGAAGAAAATGAGTGACGCAATCAAGTTAAGCTTGGATGGCGTAGAGCAGATGCCATTGCGGCGCTTTACCGAAGAAGCTTATCTGAATTATTCCATGTACGTCATTATGGACCGAGCCTTACCCCATATTGGTGATGGCCTTAAACCCGTACAACGACGGATTATTTATGCTATGAGCGAGCTTGGTTTATCGGCTCAATCAAAGCATAAAAAATCAGCTCGTACAGTGGGTGACGTATTAGGTAAGTACCATCCCCATGGCGATAGTGCCTGTTATGAGGCGATGGTGCTGATGGCGCAGCCATTTTCCTATCGTTATCCACTGGTAGATGGTCAAGGAAACTGGGGGGCACCAGACGATCCTAAGTCATTTGCAGCAATGCGTTATACCGAGGCGCGCCTGTCGAAGTTTTCTGAGCTGTTATTATCTGAGCTGGGACAAGGTACGGTTGACTGGGGGGCGAACTTCGATGGCACGTTAAAAGAGCCCAAAGTGCTGCCTGCACGTTTACCCCATATTTTGCTGAACGGGATCACTGGTATTGCGGTGGGCATGGCGACAGATATACCGCCACATAATGCCAGAGAGTTAGTGAATGCCTGCGTTGCGCTTTTGGACGATCCCAAACTCGACCTTGCGCAGTTGATGGCCTATGTGCCAGGGCCTGATTATCCTACAGAAGCTGAGATCATCACCCCGTCTGCCGATATTGCCAAAATCTATGAAACTGGGCGGGGCTCCTTAAAAGCCCGTGCGGTTTATACTGTCGAAGCCGGTGAAATAGTGATCACCGCGCTACCACATCAGGCGGGTAGTGGTAAGATTTTAGAGCAGATTGCTGCTCAAATGCAGGCGAAAAAATTGCCTATGGTTGCTGACTTGCGTGATGAGTCTGACCATGAAAATCCCGTTCGCTTAGTGATTGTACCGCGCTCAAATCGCGTCGATTGCGATCAACTGATGGCGCACTTGTTTGCGACTACCGATCTTGAGAAAAGTTTTAGGGTAAACCTTAACGTACTGGGCCTTGATGGTCGTCCAAGAGTTAAGGGCCTAAAAGACTTACTCACCGAATGGCTTGAGTTTCGTGTCGATACCGTAAGACGGCGCCTCGAATATCGTTTAGATAAAGTGTTGGCGCGCTTACATATCCTTGAAGCGTTAATGATCGCTTTTCTCAATATTGATGAAGTCATTGAGATCATTCGTTTTCATGATGAGCCCAAAGCGGAGTTGATGGCGCGTTTTAACCTGACAGACAAGCAGGCTGAGGCCATCCTCGAGTTAAAATTACGCCATTTAGCTAAGTTAGAAGAATTTAAGATCAAGGCTGAGCAGGACGAACTGGAAGCTGAACGTGAAAAGTTAGAGCAATTATTAGGTTCTGAGCGCCGCTTAAAAACCTTAATAAAGAAAGAATTAATCCAAGATGGTGAGACCTATGGCGATGATCGACGCTCTCCTATTGTAGAACGCCATGAGTCCCGTGCCTTAACAGAGCAAGAGCTTACCCCGAGTGAACCTGTGACTGTGGTGTTATCAGAAAAAGGTTGGGTGCGTTGTGCTAAGGGCCATGATATTGATGCCGAGTCTTTATCCTATAAGGCGGGCGATCAATATCTCTGTAGTGCCATCGGACGCAGTAATCAGGTGGCAGTGTTTATTGACTCATCCGGTCGCGCCTTTGCCACCGATAGTCATAGTCTGCCATCGGCTCGTACCCAAGGCGAGCCCATTACTACGCGCTTTAATATGGCATCTGGTGAGACCATGCAGCATGTTATTTTGGGTGAAGACGAGCAATGCTTCCTCTTAGCAACCGATGCGGGTTATGGCTTTATTTGTACTTTCAATGACATGGTGTCTCGTAATAAGGCGGGTAAAGCGCTATTGAGCTTACCGACGAATGCCAAGTCTTTACCACCCAAACCGATTGATCGTAATCGAGAGATGTCTATCCTTGCCATCACCAATGAAGGTCGTATGCTACTGTTTTCATTGGAAGCATTGCCGCAATTATCTAAGGGTAAAGGTAATAAGATTATCGGTATTCCAAGCGAGCGCGCTAAAAACCGTGAAGAGTTAATGACACATTTACAACTTGTGCCAGCAGATACTCCAGTTACTTTGTGGGCGGGTAAGCGCAAACTCACACTTAAACCAAGTGATTTAGAGCATTATCGCGGTGAGCGCGGACGTCGTGGGGCAAAATTACCACGTGGATTACAGCGTGTTGATAGTGTGGAATTAGGCGAAGGTGCTGAGGTCTTGCCTAGCATTTAACTGTTAATTTGAGGCTGCGTAAGAGGTAGCCAGCAGAAGTTATCAAAACCGTTAATCAAAGCCACTCAAGTTTCACTGGAGTGGCTTTTTTATTCTCAGAGTTATGCGCTACAGAGTCACTTTTCTTAAATACAAGGCATAAAAAAACCTACCGCTTGCGGTAGGTTTTTATTAGCGAATATCCGTAAGGATATTAGAAGTCGTAACGTACACCAACAGAGAATACGTTGTCGTCTTGTAGGTCTACTTTGTTACCTGCTACGACATGGTCACCACGGTACATTGCGTATTGACCGTATACCATAGTTGATTTAGAGAAACGGTAGTCAGCACCCACGTTGAAGTTTTGTACGCTGATGTCTGCGCCTTTTAACAGGTTTGTACCAGTGGTAACGTTTTTGTAGTAGTTACCAAAGCCCGTTTCATCAAAGCCGTATTCGGCTTTCAGGTTAACACCGTTTAAAGTGTAAACAACGTTAACAAAGTAAGTGTTACCATCTACTGAGCTATCAGTTACGCTTTCAGAGTTTTGGAATAAACCACCCACTTTGAAATCGCCAAATTTAACTTGTGCTACACCACGGTATGCATCAACACCCGCAATACCTTTGTTATAGGCAACTGCTAAATAGTAGTTTTGATCTTTGAACTTGCTATCACCCAGAGTTGCACTCAGAGCGTATAAGCTTTCGGTGGTTTTTGCAGTAGTGTCGTTATCATCGAACAGGTAAGTGGCGTTTAAGGTCACTAAATCAGCGATTTTTGGTGAGTAGTACCATACACCATCTGCGCTACGAGTTTGTGCGCTGACTAAACGGTCGATATCGGCGTTGGTGTTACCAAATACGTCTACGTTACCTTCTGCTTGCTTAAATACTGTGTCATTACGACCCACTAATACAGTACCTGCATTAGTTTTTAAACCGAGGAAAGTGTTACGAGCTTTGAACACATCACCTGAGCCAGAAGTGTTTTCAACTTGGAATTCCATTTGATAAACAACATCATAGCCATCAGCGATTTTCTCAGTACCTTTAACACCTAACAGTGAGAAGTTGTTTTCTAAATAGGTACCAGCATTGTTTTCATCAGCATAGTTTTTAGTATCAACACCATTGGTGCCTGATTGTAGAGTTGCACCTGTTTCAGTATTAGTTAATGCAAGCTCTAAACGACCATAGAAGCTTGGGCCTTCGGCTAGCGCACCGAATGAAGCCAGCGCTAATACTGATGCAACTGATGCAGAGATGAATGTCTTTTTCATGTTTTGTGCTCCCTCGAACCTAAGTTCTTATCCATTTTTCATGGTTTTTGTGTGGTTTAACACGTTTGTTACAGAAATAAGTAACAAAGTTGCCGCCGATTTTTACAGTTTTATGCCTTGCAGGCTGTGTCATAGATCAAGTTTTTAGCTCTCCTTGCCTGTATTCGGGGTTTTTTAGGACATTTCCCTATCACTTGACCGAAAATCGGCGTGTAAGAGATAAAACTGTATTTTTGGCATACTACTAAAGAGGTATGCGAAGTGCCGTAGCATATACAGACCGGCGGGCCTAACTGTAGCATATACTAATGTTGTCGCAAGTTTGTCATATACGCGTGAGTTGGTGTTATTGGGTACCGAGTACAATAAAAAAACAAGTAAAGTTACTTTTTAGCAACAAAATACCTGCGAGGTTGTTGTTTAATGTATTTAAAATCAATTGCTTAGTTTATGTTACTGTTCTATTGTTTAGATATTGTATTAACTCAGCTAGCATAAGCATTAGTTCAATGCGATAGCCATGATCCTAGACCATAGTATTAGGACGTATTGAGGTTTTGAGTGTGAATTTTGTTCGTTCTGGCAAGCTTGTGCTTGCGATACGAGGAATGATTATTGACGAGTAAAGCCGTCAATCAACGTGGGTTTAGCGCTTACATTTGCATTCGTGCAAACATGTCTGCTCAGTGCCTTAGGAAAGCCAAGTGCTTTACTTTAAAATCTAGCTGTATCTTTTAGCTCATGGGTTGAGTTTGATTTCGGTTTTTGGCTTAAATCGTTTAGAATCTTCGGCGCATTTTTCATGCATTATGCTGCGTTGGTAAGTGTTTTTCCTCCTTCTCGTTGCGGCCGGGTTCGCTAGATATAAATAAGGTAAGTATTGATGACTGAAGCCTATCAAAATCGCTTTGGTGGCATAGGCCGCTTGTACGGGCAAAAAGCGCTTGCGAAATTTGCAGCATCTCATGTCGTGGTAATTGGTATTGGTGGTGTGGGCACTTGGGCGGCTGAGGCATTGGCAAGGAGTGGTATTGGTCAAATTACATTAATTGATTTAGATGATATCTGCGTGACCAATACTAACCGTCAAATTCATGCGCTTACCTCAACTATTGGCGATTCTAAGGTTACAGTTATGGCCAAACGGATCCGCGAGATTAATCCTGATTGCCAAGTCAATGAAGTAGAAGATTTTATTACGGTCGACAATCTGGGTGACTATTTACTAGGTTCTCTGTCAGGCGGCAATATTGATTATGTTGTTGATTGTATTGATGCGGTAAAACAAAAAGCAGCGCTTATTGCTTGGTGTAAACGTCAAAAAATCAAGATTGTGACCGTAGGTGGTGCTGGTGGGCAAGTTGATCCAACACAGATCCAACTGACTGATTTGGCTAAGACCTATCAAGATCCGTTGCTTGCAAAAGTGCGTAATATTCTTCGCCGTGAATATAACTTCTCCAAAAATGTACAACGTCGTTTTGCTGTGGATGCCGTTTTTTCTAGTGAACAGCTCGTTTACCCTCAAGCTGATGGCTCGGTTTGTAGTACCAAAGCCACCGCCGATGGTAGCATGCGGATGGATTGTGCTTCGGGGTTTGGTGCTGTGACTATGGTCACTGGTACTTTTGGATTTGTAGCGGCGAGCCGTGTCCTTTCTCGATTGGCACAATTAGCTAACGAATAATCCAATTTGTATGTTTTATTGTTCTAAATATTTTCAAATAGTGAACTCGTGGTGAGTGGTTATCTTAGGCGCATCGCATTGGTTAAGAGGAATGCGAATGTTAAATTGCGCGCCGCCAAGTGAAGAGTCTGCTTGATAGCTCATTGAACCTTTTAACAAGGTGACCGCATTAAAGGCGGCGGATAAACCTAATCCCGTGCCGCCTTTACTTCTATTGGTGGTAAAGAAAGGCTCGAACATATGTTCAGCGACTTCGGGGGGGATTGCGACGCCATTATTTTGGATGCTGATATTCACAAAACCCTGCTCAATACTGGCGGAGATTTGTATCTGATTATCTTCTCGGTCTTGAAATGCATGGGTATAAGCGTTGGACAATATATTACTGACGATTTGGTTTAATAGACTCACATTAGTTTGAATATTTAAGTTGGGATCGACTTGTAGGTCGGTTTTTGCGTTGAGTTTAGGATGCATTATCAAGCTAGATGCTAAAATCTCTTTAAGCTGCCTTTGCAGATTGATGCACTGATGCTCTTCGTGGCTGCGGTCGATAGCAATAGTCTTGAATTTTTGAATTAGGCTGCTGGCTTTGGTGATATTACGAACTATAAGCTCACAGCTTTGTTGATACTCGTCCAAAATCGCATTGATTTCGTCGAGTGTCGCGTGCTCACTATGGATAAGCTCTATGAGTTCTTCTATATGGTTTAATTGCGCGCTGGCCGCCGTTAAGCAAATACCAATGGGGGTATTAATTTCGTGCGCCACACCAGACACTAATCCTCCTAAGGCGGCCATTTTTTCCTGTTCAACTAACACCTGTTGTGCGCGCTTTAGAGCGGCTAAGGATTGCTCTAACTCTTGGGTTCGCTCTTTAACTTGTCTTGCTAGTTCTTCCTTATAACTACGTTCGAGTTTCAGTAAACGCTCTCTATCTTCTAATGCTGTTTGTAACTCTGCTTTAGAACTTTTCAGTGCTTCAAATGAGTTGCGAAGTTGCCCTTGCATGCTGTTAATCGCATCAGCAACTTGTTTAAACTCATCGATTTTCTCCTTACGTTCAAATTGAAGGGGTTCGAAGTCCGCGTCTAAGTTAATCCGTTTGCAGTATTTACTGAGTTTATCGAGATGTTTAGTGATGTTGTACCAAACTAAAAATAGAATAAATCCAGCGACTAAGAAGGTTTTTATGCCATTGGAGAGTAAAATAAGGATGGCTTTATCGTAAAGGCGGTCATAAATAGCATCCATGTCTACTTGTACTTCTAAAGTACCAACGTTGATATTGTCGGTCGGTGATTTATACACCAGAGGAAAGATTTTATTTAAAGTATGAGTTGGTTTTGGGGTTCCTCCGTTCCACGACTGGCCACTATCATCTTTGATTGAAATGTAGTTAATATCAGGTAGTTGGATGAGACCATTTAGTTGGGTGTTAATCAGTCTTTCATCTATTACCCAAATACTTGCGGCTAATACATCCAGGTTAGCTTTCTCGATATTAGAAAATACCCGATCAATCCGACTAACATCGCCACGATAATCGCTAATGAGTTGGTAGGCTGTCGTCATTAGTGTGATTAAGGAGCTGAATAGCACAATTGACAAGGTGAGGTGCCTACCAATCGGGCTTTTTATAAATTGACTGAAGAATGTCAGCATCTTAAATAATCTTTATCTGATAGCAAGTTGAATGCTTATAAGCATAGACTCAAGCTTAAAAAATTTCGCATGTTATCCCAGTGAAAAATCCCTCAATATTGAACAAAGCAATGGCATCAAACTTGCTTGGTCTTGGCTAAGTTCAATTTTTTGTCACTGGGATAACACTATGATTAAACTCAAATTCGATTCAGTGAAGTTGTTTAGCCCTAAGAAGGTAATGTTTCGGGTTATGCTGTGGCTAATGGTGAGTTGTGCGGTTTTATTGGCGATGCCGTCAAATATTCTTACTTTGCTGGCACTGGATAAGTTTGTACCCGAGCACGCACATTTTGTCGGGCTTGGACTTATTATCTCGATCGCGTATTTTTTAACTCAGTTATTGAACTTGGGATTAGATGAGTCGATTCGTCATTTAAGTGATAAGCGCATCACCGAGACCATTGAAGCAAAAGTTAATTTGCTGGATCGTGCAGAGCGAGCATTATTACGAGAATTCTTTTTGCAAGGAGCCACTATTTTGACATTGCCGCAAAACGAACCCGCGGTCAAAAGTTTGCTCAGTGCTTGTATCCTCGAATGTTTAGGTAATGAACGTCATTACGCAATCCAAGGGCCCACAGCAGACTATAAAATTTCAATGAAAGCACGTATCTACTTAAATCGGGGCGTTTTACGTTTACCTGCAGGGGAACCAAGTGAAGAAGAAATGCAACATCTGATTAAAGCGCGCCCGCAGTTTCTCAATGGCTTAGTACAAAACCGTAAACACGCAGCTTAAGTGTAGCGTTGGCTCTAACTCGAAATTACAGGCATAAAAAATGGGGGTTAATGGAACCCCCATAACAACGTGCAATTTTTACAAGCTACAATGAACAGAATAACAATTTGGAAGCAAAAACTACGATTGTTGCGCTGACTTCACGATAAACATCCAAGTGATATAAGAAATTATCCCTATAGTGCTAAAGATAACGATCATTGAAAGTAAACCAATTGGGTTACCGAACATTAAATCTAACCAAAATGCCATGATTGAAATCCTCTTTCTTGTGAAGTCATCCATACACTAGCGCTCTTACTGTCAGCAAATACTGATCCTGATCAATAAAAAATCGACGTCCTAAAACAATCTTGTAACCAAAGATTAACCCTGTGATCTACCTCAAATTTAGCGGGTGATGAAATTTTATCAAACTCAATCTTTTGGGCTTTGTTTCTTACTTCATTCGGGACTAGTCTTAAGAGTAGTAACTATTAAGTGATACCAAGAACAAGGTATTTGCTAATCCGTTTTAGCATTGATTGAAGTTAGACTGCATTTTTGAAGGAGCCAAAAATGGCTAGCACCACTGTTAAAAGGGGCACTATGGGATATGGTATTATTTTCGCTCCCATGGTCTTACTTTTATATCCCCTTTATTGTTTGCTTAGTAGCGCGCATTGGGTTGCAACCTTATGTTTAATTGCACTTGCCCTTATTCTATTTTTTAACATTAACAAACTTATCCGTAATCTGAGGCACCTCGAGCGTGCGGCTCATCACTTGGGTGACGGTGATTTGAGTTACCAGCTTGATGAGAAAGATGCGGGAGTGTTTCACACTGTCGTTCACAGCATCAATCGCATGGGTGAAGATGTGAGTCGTACTATTCTATCTCTAGTTGATACCAGCGAATGGATGAAGAAGGTCGCCACCGACATCAAGACGATTAGTGAGCAGGCAAAACAAGGCGTTCTGGAGCAAGAACGTCAAACCGAGCTTGCGGCAACGGCCATGACCCAGATGGTTTCAACCGTACAAGAAGTGTCACACAATGCGGCTAATACCGCGCAAGCCGCTGATATTGCGCAGACTTCAGCTAAGCATGGTGATGAAGTCATGGGCGCTATTGTCAATAAAATCAGCGATATGACGTCGCAAATTCACCAAACAAAAGCAGTGATTGAACACCTTGCCGCCGATACGAATAGCATTAGCAGCATTATTGAGACTATCTCGCAAGTAGCCGAACAAACCAACTTATTGGCTCTTAATGCGGCGATTGAGAGTGCTCGAGCGGGTGAGCATGGCCGTGGATTTGCGGTTGTTGCCGATGAAGTCCGTAATTTGGCAAAACGTACCTCAGAGGCGACCGCTGAAATTCAACAGCAGATAACCGCATTACAAAAGGGCGCTCAACAAGGGGTTGAAGTGATGTTAAAAAACGTCACTATCGCCGACGAAACCGCCTTGATGGTAGAGAAAGCGCATCAATCTTTGGGTGAAATTGTCACTCACGTTGAAAGCATTACGGATATGTCTCATCAAATTGCCACTGCATCGGAAGAGCAGCATGCCGTTGCAGAGGAAATTAACAAAAATATCAACGCGATGACTGAATTAGCGTTGAAAAATGCACATCATACTAATCTAACCAATCTATCTAGTCTTAAGGTTTATAATATGTCTCAGGAGATTGGTTCACTGCTACATCGTTTCCATGTGGATAAGCAGCTATTTACCTCTAATCAAGCCCAAAGCCAACTATTTGTAAAATGGGGGCCAGAACTTGATATCGGTATGCCGGAGATTAACCGCCAGCATCAACGCTTAGTCTCTCTTGTTAACGAATTGCACCGTACCTTAAGCGAAGCCTATGGCCTCGAAGCGATTAAACGGATTGTTCAAGGACTTGTGGATTACACCGCGAATCATTTTTCCTATGAAGAAGAGTTGTTTGCTCGTTTTGGATACCCACAAACTATTGCCCATAAGGAGAAACATGCGCAGCTTGTTGGTCAAGTGCTTGATTTTCAAAAGCGGGTTGGTAGAGGTGAAGATGTGGCTGACGAGTTAATGGTATTCTTAAAATCTTGGTTGGTTAACCATATTCAAAAAAGTGACAAGGAATATACGCAGTTTTTACTTTCCCATGGCGCTGAGTAGATTAAGATGCTGTTTTAAGAGTCATCGAGCTGTATCCAAGGTAAAATTAATAGACGCCGGATTTTTGAGCGGTTAAAACTAATTTGCCAACAAGGTCTTTAAAAGGGCTTGCCATTGTCTTTGGCAAAGGTATAATTCCCACCACTTAGAGCCAGCTAGTTGTTTTTATTAGCTCTAAGTATTGATAATGCCAGAGTGGTGAAATCGGTAGACACAGCGGATTCAAAATCCGCCGCCCTTAAAAGCGTGACGGTTCGAGTCCGTCCTCTGGTACCATCCCTTTCAAAGGGACTCAAACCGACCTAGAGTCGGTTTTTTTGTGTCTTAAATTTGCTCCAAACATGCAACTTAGTGGGACTCGGCAATATCCATTTGTGTCATAGTCACGCCTTTGATTTGGGCATAGATAGCCTTTCCTGGAGCGAGTTGTAACTCGTCACAAGCCCATGGGGTGATGTTGGCCCACAGTTCTTCTTTGCCTAGTGCAATTTTTAGCTGAATTTGCTCGCCATTATCGCTGGGGTAGAGCTCTTTTATGTTTCCTCTTAGTAAGTTACGAATACTCGAGCCTTTAGGTTCTTCAGTGCAAACCGAAACATGGTTCGCTTGAATGCGTACCTTTAACTGTTTATGGGTGGGGGGCAATTGGCCGCTGACCCAGAGCTGATTGCCGTCATCCATCAACAGTCTGGTCATTGGATAATCAGGATGTCTGTCGGCGATTCTGGCGCTCAGCAGCGAACTTAATTCCTGCAATGGTACCCAGGGGCGCATTTGTTCACTATTCCATACCTGTGTTAGCGGTCCTTGGGCGATCATTTTTCCTTGATGTAACACCAACATATGGTCGGCAAGTTGTAGGATTTCATCCAAGCTGTGGCTCACATAGACGATTGGTAGCTTCAATTCCTGCGCTAGGGTTTGTAGGTAAGGCAGCAATTCGCGTTTTCGGGGTAAATCGAGGGAAGCTAAGGGCTCATCCATCAATAGCATTTGCGGCGAGGTGAGTAGGGCTCGGCCAATGGCGACCCGTTGTTTTTCACCGCCAGAGAGTGTGCAGGGATAGCGGCTTAAGAGTTTTTCTATACCCAGTAGTGAGACAACTTTATCAAACAATTCAGGTGCTTTATGACGCATCCCATAGGTGAGATTGCCTTTCACGCTGTAATGGGGAAATAACCTCGCTTCTTGAAAAACATAGCCAATTCGGCGTTTTTCAGGGGGCAGATTAACGGTTTTATGCTTGAACAATAGTGTATCGCCAAGGCTAATCTCGCCTTTATCCGGTGAGGTTAATCCGCCGAGTAAATTCACTAAGGAGGTTTTGCCCGCTCCTGAGCGGCCGAATACGGCTGTGACGCCCTGTAATGGTAAATGGGTGTACACCTTGAGTTGTAGTTGGCCGAGTTGTTTTTCAATATTGATGTTTAACATACGCTTGCCGTTCTTTTGAGGGCTTTTTTTGTGAGCCATTGGGAGGCGAGTAAGGAGGCCAGCGCTATCACTATCGAGATGATACATAGGCGCATCGCCTGATATTCCGCCCCCGGTGTTTCGATAAAGGAATACATGGCCAGCGGAATGGTGCGAGTTTCGCCGGGAATATTGGAGACGAAGGTGATGGTCGAGCCAAATTCCCCAAGGCTGCGGGCAAAGGCGATGATCATTCCCGACACTATTCCGGGCGAGGTGAGCGGCAATGTGATGGTCAAAAATACTCGCCAGCGACTACTTCCCAAGGTGCGCGCCGCCTGTTCGAGGCGAATATCGACGGTTTCGAAGGATTGACGTATGGCTCTGACCATCAAAGGAAAGGAGACCACTGCGGCGGCGAGTGCCGCGCCGCGCCAGCTAAAGCTAAAACTTATGCCAAACCAGTTATAGAGCCATTGTCCGATTACACCCTGGCGCCCCATGCTGATGAGCAGTAGGTAACCCACCACCACTGGCGGCAACACCAACGGGAGATGCAAGAGACTGTCGAAGATAGCCTTACCGTGGAACTCTACGCGTGCCAGCAACCAAGCGCATAAAATGCCTAAGGGTAAGCTGGCCAGTACGGCAACCGCTGAGACTTTGAGGCTCAGCAGCAGCGCGGCGGTTTCGTATTCGCTGAGTAGTGGTCCCTCAAACAGCGAACCACTTACTAAAATATCACTCAGCACTAGTTCACTCCAAAGCCATATTTTTCAAATACTGCTTTTGCACTTGAGCTTTGAAGGTATTGATTAAAGTCTTTAGCGCTGGCGGTGGATTCCTGCTTAGTCAAGGCGCTGGGATATTCAATCGGGCTATAGCTAGTGGCGGGGAAGGTTGCCACAATTTTAATCTTTTGCGCTACTTTGGCATCGGTCGAGTACACGATACCGAGCGGGGCTTCGCCCTGTTCTACCAATGCTAAAGCGGCGCGCACATTGTTTGCTCTCGCTAGGAGTGGCTCGGCGGTTTTCCAAAGATTCAGGTTTTCAAGTGCTTGCTTGGCGTATTGTCCGGCTGGGACATGGTCAGGGTCTCCTACCGCTAAACGGCTGCCATTGACCGCGGCCTTAATATCCCAATCACTGTTTAGGGTGACTTGGTCTACAGGGCTATTTTTTTCGGCAATCAACACTAAGGTATTTTTTAACAGGGTAATACGGCTATCGGCATTCACCGCCTTGGCATCGACAAGGTAATCCATCCATTTTTGGTTTGCGGAGATAAACAGATCGGCAGGCG
The DNA here is from genome assembly GCF_000282755.1 of Shewanella sp. POL2. Lineage (NCBI taxonomy): Bacteria > Pseudomonadati > Pseudomonadota > Gammaproteobacteria > Alteromonadales > Shewanellaceae > Shewanella > Shewanella sp. POL2. The sequence continues at coordinate 6,442 of NZ_AKZL01000030.1, read as the reverse complement.
CGCCATTGGCAATTTGTTTTGCGAGTGTTGAGGAGGAGGCATAGGAGAAAATCACTTTCGTTTGATGTTCCTTTTCGTACTGCTGGCCAATCTCATTCAGCGCATTCGTGAGGGATGCGGCAGCAAAAACAGTCACTTGCTCTTTGTCTGCGGCAAAGGTGACGCTGCAACTGAGGGCTAAGCCAACGACTGAGGCTGTGGTAAAGCGTAAAAAGTGTTTGAGCGAGCTCATGGTGTTCCTCCGTGATAAAAAGTAATCGTTATATACCAATCTACATATCGATCATTCAAGCCCCGATGTGTAAATTAGTGATCTCTGCTCGATTTATCTGCCAAAACAGCAATACCTTGGTGGATATTTCCGACTGTGCGTATTGGTATCTCAAGATTGATCAGGGAGAATAACATTCACTTAAGTTTAGGCGCGCAGGAACATGGACTTACACGCACTACTGACACTGTCATTGGGGGACAAACCCTTCGCCAATCCTCGGCGGATAGCTTTGCTGCGCCAAGTGGCCAATACTGGGTCTATCAGCCAGGGCGCTAAGTTGGCGGGGATCAGCTATAAGGCCGCATGGGATGCGATAAACGAGATGAATACCACTATGCCCGAGCCTGTCGTCAGTAGCGAAAAGGGCGGTAAGGGCGGTGGCGGCGCCAAACTGACCGAGTTTGGTGAGCGTTTACTTAAGGTGTATTCCATCACCTCGCAGGTGCAGGAAATGGCGCTGTCGGCGCTGCTGGATGATTCAGTCGATATGCACAGTTTGTTAGATGTGATGGCGCATTTCTCCCTTAAAACCAGTGCTCGCAACCAGTTAACCGCTCGTATCCACAGCATTGAGCCGCTCGGCTTGAATGACAACCTGAAGGTGACGTTGGCGGGAGGGCAACAGATCCAAATCTCAGTAACCCATGCGAGTTTTGAGCGTCTGCAGTTAGCGCTTAATCAATCGATTTTATTGTTGTTTAAGGCGCCCGCAGTGACTGCCAGTCGTGAGGCCTGCCAGAGCGCGGGGCAAAATTGCGTCAGTGGGCACTTACTGAGTGTGACAGAACTGGCCGATAAGGCTGAACTAGCCATAGAAATTGGCGGCAAAGATATTATCTATTCGGTGATGCCACTGGCCGATATTCAAACGCTCAAAGTAGGTGAGCCTTGTTTTGCCTGTTTTGATGCCACGCAAGTGATTGTTGCCAGTATGAATTAAGGCATTAAGCTAAGATGCTAGGCATCCCGTGGTAGGCCTTTTTGAATGACCCGAACCAGTCGCTCAGTTTTACGGTTTTTGGCTGGTGAGCCGCCCGCATGTTGCCGCGCTAGGGCCCAATCTATATGTTCTTTCACCATATCATCGATATCCGCATGGGCTTTACGTTGCTCGAGGGCGGCGATGATTTGCGGCGAACTCGGCGCATTGCCTAGGGCGACGGCGATATTGCGTAGCCAGCGCTGATGACCAATACGGCGAATGGCGCTGCCTTCGGTCTGTTTTAGAAACTCGGTTTCGCTCCAAGCAAATAAGGTAAGCAGTTCAGGCTGTTTGAGCTTAGGCCGAATATGGAAATCACTCTCCTGAGTCAGCGGCGCCTCGCGATTGACCGGACACACCAACTGACAATCATCACAGCCGTAAATGCGATTGCCCATCAAAGGGCGAAACTCCTCTGGAATGGCACCCTGTAATTCGATTGTCAGATAAGAAATACAGCGCCGTGCATCCACGGTATAAGGCTCGACGATAGCGCCTGTTGGGCAGGAGGTGATGCAGGCCACGCAGGTGTTGCAGTCTTCCTGGATAGGAATATCTACGGGTAAAGGCAGGTTGATCAGCAATTCCCCAAGGAAGAACCAACTGCCCGCATCGTGATTAAGGATAAGTGAGTGCTTACCTGTCCAGCCTATTCCAGCTTTTTCGGCGAGTGGACGTTCGAGCACTGGGGCCGAATCGACAAAGGGCCTAAAGTCGGCTGCATCGAATCCCAGGGCAACAAGTTCACTACTGATTTGATCACCCAGTTTTTTTAAGCGAGCACGAATGAGTTTGTGGTAATCCCTGCCGCCTGCGTAACGCGAGATATAGCCCATATTCGGCGAAGCTAAGTTAGTAGCAAAACCCGCCTCTGGTGGTAGATAATCCATCCGTGCTGAAATCACTCGAACTGTGCCAGGGTGCAACTCGTGGGGGCGAGCGCGCATCATGCCATGGGTTGCCATGTAGCCCATTTCCCCGTGATAGCCTTTATCCAGCCAAGCCTGTAATTTGAGTTCTTCCGCAGTTAAGTCGGTGTCGCAAATCCCTATTTGGGCAAAACCGAGCGCCTTTCCCCAAGTCTTGATTTGCATGGCAAGACGACTAAGTGTTGCGGCGTCGGGAATATTGGCGGGAGAGGTTACTGTGGTCGACATGGAAGCGGTATTGGGCTTAATAGGATGGCTCTATGATAGCAGTTTTAAGCCGCTGCGGACGAGTTTAGTGTTTCGGGGATTTAAGCCAAACTGCAATTGTTGCTTTCTTCTGTGTGTAAATTAGATCTATGATTAAGATTAACTTTCCCCTTCGGCCTTGCCCATGTTGCCTACCTTTAGTAAACACTGCTATCGCCTATTGTTTTGTGTGGGCCTATTGGTTTATGCCGGCGGGAGTTTTGCTGTAACTGAACCTGTTCGTTTAGTCACAGAGGCTTGGCCACCCATGAGCTTCGAGCAAGATGGCGTACCAACAGGCTTTGGTGTGGAGCTGGTTAATCAGTTACAGGCACGAATTGGTCAGCAAGAGAAAATTGAAATTTTACCTTGGGCGCGGGCTTACGCGATTGCTAACTCGGCGCCAAATATATTGTTGTTTGCCACCTCCATTAGCGATGAGCGGGAAGCCCATTTCGATTTTATTGGTCCTATTGCGACCAGCAAAATCACCCTCTACGCTAAGGCTGAGGATCCCATCAGTATTAAACAGTTGGCAGATGTCAGTGCGGCGGGAATTGTCGGTGTTTATCGTGAGTCTGTAGGCGCACAGTTATTACAGCAGCAAGGTGTAACCTCTTTATTAGTAGCGAGTTTTCCACAGCAATCGGCTAAACAACTATTATTTTCACGGGTGCGCTTTTGGTGTCAGGCTGATTTGGCGGTAAAGCATATACTTGAAGATGTTGGGGCGAAGGACTCGGCTATTAAACCTGTTTATATTATCGCTGAAATCCATCTTTATCTTGCTTTCTCGAAGGGGACACCTGCCGAGACTGTGCAGCGTTGGCAAGTTGAGTTAGAAAAGCTAAAAGAGTCAGGGGAGTTTGCAAAGGTCTATCAAAAATGGTTTGGTGCACTGCAGCCCCCCCTCGAAAATCAGATTTTTTGGCGTAAAAATAATTCAGCTAGCAGGTAAGTTCCGCAGCTTTAACACAGTTTCTTCCGGCATTTTTGGCTTCGTACAGCGCGCTATCAGCCCGTTTCAGTAAACGGGCAAAGCTTTCATCTTGAGGCTTTTTCTCTGGACATAAGGTGGCAACTCCTGCACTAACAGTCAGTTTTAACTCTTCCGGTAAATTAATGGTGCCGTAACGGCTGATTAAGCTTTGTAATTCATGGGCCAGCTCCCAAACACGTTCAGCGCTGGTATTGGGTAATAAGATCAAAAACTCCTCACCGCCGATCCTGCCGATTTGATTGCGGTCCGCGGCAAATTCTTTGCAGGCCTGGGCTATGGTTAAAAGTGCTTGGTCGCCAATTTCGTGGCCGAAGTTATCGTTGATTTTTTTAAAATGATCGGCATCGAAGATGATGATCGAAAAAGGCATTTGCTGTTTAAGCGCTTGCTGAAAATACTGCTCTGCTTGGGCATATATATGCCTGCGATTAGGCAATTGGGTGAGATAATCGGTTAAGGCGATGGTTTGTAGTTGGCGGTTTCTGTGCACTTGCTTATAGGCAAATAGCGACACTATGCCCAAAATACAGCCCGTCAACAACAGAATGATAAGCTGTAGTGACTTATTTTTTTCGAGCAAGGCTAATTCTTGCTCTTTTAATTTTTGATTATCAATCAATCGCTTGTTTTCAGACTCGATCCTACTGGTATCAAATTTTACTTTTAATTCAGTTGTCTGGTGAGCCGTGGAGTTGTTATCAACTTTCTTCGTTAGATCAACAAATTGCTGCAGAGTATAGTAGGCTTGCTGTAAGTCCCCCATCGCAGCATAGATATCACTCTTGAGTTGTAACAGTTGAATAAGACCACGGTCATTATGCATGGTCCGAAAAGCATTTTCGGCTGAGGCTAGTTCAGTTAGCGCCTCTGGGTAAAGAGCTTGTTGAGAAAGGATTTTTGCCATAAACAGCTTCATAAAACTATAAGCTCCGGGCTCTTTCTCTGTAATGTCGAGTGCAGCCTCCTTTAAATAGTTTTCCGCTTCCTGTAACCGGTTTAATTGAATAAGACTGTAGGCAATATTCGTTGCATTTATTGCAGCCACAAGCTTGTACTTGTGGTCTTTAAAGTATTGGTAACTAAAGCGAAAGTTCTCTATGGCTTGCTCATGCTCCCCTATTTCATCTAGGGCGAGTCCAATATCTGAAGTTACACCAGCAACTTGATCCATATTGCCATTTTTTAAATATAACTCTTTGAGTTTTTGATAGTATTTTATTGCGCTTTCAGGGTCGCCATAGCGTCTAAAGCTGGTGGCAATATCGGTCAAGTTTATATTGGCCCAGCCTGTGAGATTTAATGATTCATAAAGCCCTTGGGCGGTGACAAGATCGTCTAATGCCTCTGAAAAGTCACCAATATAGGAGTGTAGTGCTCCACGAAGACTGCGGGCATCGGCAATGAGTTTTATATCTTCATGCGCGTATGCGCTTTTCACGCCTTTATTATAACCTTCCATAGCTCCGCTAATATCACCACTTAGCTGTAAAAACCAAGCATGGCAAAGGGTTATATCGGTAATAAAATGGGCCGAAGCGGTAGATGGAATATGTGAGAGCATTTGCTCGGCATAATTAAGCGCGTTAGTTATTTGGCCTTCATCATCTGAAGGTTGGCTCCAGCACTTGATTTGGTTAAGTTTTTCAATACGTTCTATATCATCACTTGAGATGTACTGCTCTAGTAAAGCAATATTTTTCTCGATGGCTTCACGGGACATTGTCTCGCCGCTATCAAATAATTTGAATATTTGTTCGACCTGTGGCGGCTCTTCAGCTAAAGCTAGGTATGCTTGCCCGGTGAAGAGGAGTAGTGCTATGGCAAAGAATCGTCGGCAATATCGCAAGAGATAGATTTCCTGTTCACTTTGAAACAGATAGCTAACTATTATCCTAACATAAGTTTTTCACTAATTGTTTACATTGTGTATTGGCAATTTTTGCATTCATTCCGCTATCAAGGTATAAACGTCGCCTTGGATCTCACCCAATAAGGAAAACCCTTGAAAAAATTACTCTGTGTCGCACTGTTACTGTTCACGGGAGCGAGTTGGGCAAACTCGGATGATATCGAGACCTCGGGCGATGTGGTTCATTTACTCCTGCCGGCGACGGCTTTGGGCGCGACCCTATTCTATGAAGAGGGGAATGAAGGCTCGTGGCAATTACTTAAAGCAGCAGTCTCGAGCCGAGTCATAGTCGAAGGGCTTAAGCTGGGTGTCAATAAGGATAGACCCGATGGCAGTGGTGATGATTCTTTCCCATCCGGGCACACCTCGGATAGTTTTATGGCAGCCACGTTTATTCAGCAGCGTTATGGCTGGCAATATGGTCTGCCGGCGTATCTTGCTGCGACTTATGTGGGTTATACCCGAGTCGAGAGCGATAAGCACTATTTAGAAGATGTCCTCGCCGGCGCTGCGATTGGTGCACTGGCGGGTTGGTATTTTACTGAGCCCTATAAAGGGATCACAGTGACACCGTTAGCCCATAATGGGGTTTATGGTTTATATATTAGCGGTCAATTTTAAGTTGTTTATAAAAGAGAGTCATTATGGCTGAAGTATCAGTTGAGTATCGCGAAACTGCCGAGCGCATTTCTTACAATGTTGCCAATAAAGTGTTACCTATGGCGAAATTGCCCGAGAGCCTATTAGCGGCCTATCAAGGTTTATGTGCCGAGCTGTTAGAAGACAGAGAAACTAAATTTAGCCAAGCGTGGGATGCGTTACCCGCCAGTGCGCGTAATTTAATGCCACAGGCTGAATTCCATGGTTTTTATATCGCTAATGCTTGGTTGCAACTCAGCCGTGTTGCACAGGAGATTTCTGAGCAGGCGGATACGGACGAAGCGATTAACGAGAAGGAATACAACGGGATATTTACCCGTTTGGCCGATGAGTCGCTCAAGGAAAGCCTGCGTAAGTTGAAAAAGGCCCGCACCGATCGTTCTATGCTCAATAGCTTTAAACAGGTGATGGCGCCTTAAGCTGTGAGTTTTACCCATAAAAA